>CBDVBD010000007.1:0-43874 GCA_965372135.1 uncultured bacterium
AGACTGGCAGACGAGGGCGTCTGCCAGCACGATTTACAAATGGTAATGGGCGTTGATAATGTGTTTTATTTTATTTGAATTGATCTGCCGATTGGATATACTCCACCCTCACTACATTAGACGCAAATGTGTAACTAAATGTTCCACATACTTGAATTTTTCTAAATTATTTATGGCAATGTATTTATGTAAAAACAGCCCCCGCTGAGAACTGCGGGGGCTGCGGACAGGTTATATCCTGCAAATTCGGCTACTTTAACAACATCATTCGGCGGACATCCTGGTACCCGTTGACCGCCATTTTATAGAAATACATGCCGCTGGGCTGGTTAAGTGCATTCCAGCGGACATGGTAAATCCCCGGTGACTGCTCCCCATCAATCAGCTTCGCCACTTCCTGACCGGTCACGTTGTACACGGTCAACGTCACATTACCCTGCACTGGAAGCTGATACCGGATTTCCGTGCTGGGGTTGAACGGATTTGGATAGTTCTGATCCAGCAAGTAGCCGGTGATTACCACCGGTTCTGATGTCACACTCACATAAGCCCCCAAGCCAGTCAAAACAGCATCCATATATTCAGCGGTTGTGTTGGCGCCATTGACAAAACCCTCGACACCACAGGTGGAAAATGCAGTGTAGAAAGTCCCTCCGTCGTACTGCACCGCACAGATACCCGTGCCTGGAGATGTAATATTTAAAAGACCCTGATCACGAGGTGACAAAAGATCCATCCATATTGTGGCAGCACCGTAAGGATCCATGCCTGAATAACTTAATCCTTGAGCAAATGATCCAGCAACACCATCAACCGAAAAGAGAGAATCCGTCATAAAATCCTGTAAAACACTGGATACTCCAAGATAATCATAAGGAAACTGTCCTGGACTGAACGATCCTGCATTGGGATAACTGGCATACAAGTAATCCTGTGCATTCAGAAATAAGGTGCCGCCCTGATCGAGAAATAATCCCAAGTTCGTCTCATCAGTGGCAGTAAGCACATCAATACCATAGAATCCCCAGGTTTCACCGGTGAACCAGATGATGCAATCGTAATTCAGCATCTCGGAAATGTCCGGTCCATTTCCGATTAACGTACCAGGATCTGACCAATCCACGGTGAACACATCATAGGTGGTATAGCCAGCGGCATCCAGGGCGGCGGTGTAGATGCTATCGATGTCTAAATAGGTGTCGCCATTATTGGGCCCGCCGTCATCGTCCACCACCAAAATAGTTTCGATTTCCAAATAGGGGGAATTGGAATAGATCCAAGTTGGTGAACCCTGACCCGACGGAACTCTGTGTTGAAACCGGGTCGCTCCCGGAACTTTCTTGTTACTGGCGGCATCTACCGCCAGCACCGGCATTGCAATTAGCGATACCACCAATATCGCTGCAATTGCCAAGGTTATTGACTTCTGCATCTCGACCTCCCGTGATTGTTATGCCCTCATTTTACTGCAGGTCGCCCCGCAGAACTGTTTTTCGCTATAACACTTTAACAAAAAAATTGGTCAAATGCAAGCAAAAAATTGCTAAGATACTGTATTTTACATTTTCTTACACCATTGGAAAATTAGACAATTACATTCATCCACTTATCTGTTAGGTAATATTATATATATTTCCTGAATCGTGAATTTCTACTTTCTGCTTGACATTATCACAATCAAATCGTACATTCAAAAGCTAAACCGTTTACTACACGTGAATTTCTTAACAAAGAATCCGCTATAATTCCCCGATCAGAATATTTTTCTTAATGCATAGTAATAAAGGAGTTACCGATGGCTGATACGATGAAAGCCGTGGTGAAAACCAAACCGGAACTAGGTGCAGAATTGCTGGAAATTCCCATCCCTGAGATTCAGGATGACCAGGTGTTAGTGAAAGTCCGTGCCACCTCGATTTGCGGGACGGATGTACATATCTACAAGTGGGACCCCTGGTCGGATGCTCGTATCGGACAGGGAAATCTACCCCAGACTTTGGGGCACGAAGTGGCTGGCGATGTGGTGGAAGTTGGGCGTTCGGTTAAAGGCATCAAAGTGGGTGATTACGTGTCCGCTGAAACCCACATCCCCCATTCCCAGGATTTGCAAGCCCTGTTAGGGCAGATGCACATCGGGGAAAGAATGAAAATCTTGGGCGTGGACTGCGACGGCGCATTCGCCGAATATTTCGCAGTGCCGGAAGTAGTGTGCTGGGTGAACGATAAGTCGATCCCACCGGAATGGGCAACCATCCAGGAGCCGTTGGGGAACGCCACTTACGCCACCTTGGGTGAGGATGCCGACGTGGCAGGGAAATCCATGGTCATCTTCGGTGACGGACCCATTTCGTTGTTTGCAGTGGGTGTGGCAAGAGCCTGCGGCGTTACCGATATTTTCTTGGTGGGCAAGTACGATTTCAATATGGACATCGGCAAAAGGATGGGCGCCGACCACCTGCTGTACGCCAATAAAGAGGACGTGAACCGGGTGGAATACGTTAAAGACCATACGAACGGTTACGGAGCCGACATCGTGCTGGAGATGGTGGGGAATTATTTGTCGTTAGATGAAGGCTTCAAGATGCTGCGCAAGGGCGGTCGTTTCACCGCCTTCGGCATCGCCCCGGAATCTCCCTGCCCGATCGATTACAACAACGGTATCGTGTTCAAAGGCTGCCAAATCCACGGCATCAGCGGACGCAAGATGTTCGATACCTGGTACCGGGTTCGGAACCTGTTGGCATCCAAGCGTTTGGACCCGTCGCCGGTAATCACCCATCGATTCCTGTTGGATGACTTCGAAAAGGGGTTCGAAAAAATGATCGAACGACCGCGGAAATCCGCCAAAATCATCCTGTTCCCCGATCCCAACGAGATGAAATAGTAATGAATTACATAATCATCGACGGGTGGCTTTACATTGATTCCACCCGAATACCGAAGGAGGATTCTAAGCTATGATCGGAAAAATGAAAGACTGGATTACCGAGGAATTGAATGGGGTGCGCGAAGCGGGCTTATTCAAAGAGGAGCGGGTGATTATGTCACCCCAAGGCGCTGAAATCAAAGTGGCGCAAGGTGAGGTTATCAACTTCTGCGCCAACAACTACTTAGGATTGGGCGACCATCCGGAATTGATCAAGCGCGCCAAAGAAATCTTGGATGAACGCGGCTACGGATTGTCATCGGTGCGCTTCATCTGCGGCACCCAGGACATCCACAAAGAGCTGGAAAAGAAAATCGCCACCTTCTTAGGCACCGACGATACCATCCTGTACTCGTCCTGCTTCGACGCCAACGGCGGTTTGTTCGAATGCACCTTGGGTGCGGAAGACGCCATCATCACCGACGCCCTGAATCACGCATCGGTGATCGACGGTATCCGTTTATGCAAAGCCAAACGTTTCATCTTCAACCACACCGACATGCGTGACGTAGAGGAAGTCGATCAGGAAACCGGTAAAAAGGGCATGGGATTGGAACGCTGCCTGAAAGAAGCTCAGGACTGCCGATTCCGCATGATCGCCACCGACGGGGTGTTTTCCATGGACGGCGATATCGCTAAATTGCAGGAAATCTGCGACTTAGCGGAAAAATACGACGCACTGGTCATGATCGATGACTCTCATTCCAGCGGCTTCATGGGTGCGCATGGCAAAGGCACCCACGAACACTGCGGCGTCTTGGGCCGGGTGGATATCATCACCTCCACGTTGGGCAAGGCGCTGGGCGGCGCATCCGGTGGATTCACCTCCGGACGCCAGGAAATTATCGACTTACTGCGCCAGCGGTCACGCCCCTACCTGTTCTCCAACACCATGCCGCCTCCGGTGGTGGGGTCCGCCATCAAGGTGATCGACCTGCTGTCCGAAAGCACTGATCTCCGCGACAAGCTGGAAAGCAGCACCATGTACTTCCGGGAAGAGATGACCTCCCGCGGCTTCGACATCCGCCCCGGCGTGCATCCCATCGTACCGATCATGCTCTACGATGCGCCGTTGGCTCAAAAATTCGCAGTCCGGTTGCTGGACGAAGGCATCTACGTGATTGGATTTTTCTTCCCGGTGGTTCCCAGAGGACAAGCGCGAATCCGGGTTCAGGTGTCCGCAGCACACAACAGAGACCATTTAGACAAAGCCATTGCAGCATTCGAAAAAATCGGAAAAGAACTGGGTGTGTTGAAATAGCACTCCTTCGGAACACAATATTATTGAAATCTGATTGTTCCGCAACCACAGCGGACCGGACAATAAGGGTCCGGTCCGCTGTGTCATGTTTCTTCAACTGTGATAATCATAAAAGTCGTGTGATTATCACTGCTAAGGTTGAATCTTCTTGGAAATCCAATCGGATTTTTTCGATTCGATCAATTTGAATATCGCCGCTTCCGCTTGACCTTGCTGGACATGATATATCATGTTGGCTTTTGGGAACTTGGTTCTCACCCTGAGTACTTCATAGATATTGAACGCATACAAATACACCGGTTGGTTGGGATATAGGATTACCCCGCTTTCGATGAAGCCAAACTGCAAATCCGTCCTGCCTGTCAATGCAAAATAGGACAGATATTCGTAACTTTTTGCAGGACGAAGATTATATAAATGTGCCCGGGTATATAAGGTGGCGATTTCTTGTGCCTGTGTGCGAGTCAGAGCTTGTAACTCCCTTTCCTTATTGAGTGTGTGTCCTTTGAAAAAATAAATCCGACCATTCTTGGGTACATATTCAGTTCCATCGAAAATCATCCCGTGAAATGTCTGACTTAAATGGACCAGGTATCTAATCTTTCTCACAGGTATCCTCACCGTGGGCACATCCATGGTCCCCATCACCACCCCCCCAATTATAAGCACAGTAAACACCAACGCCCACGACGAAAGTTGGGATTCCTTGGGACGGGGTATTTTAAAGAAGGTGAGTATATTCTTCCCGGTGATAAACAATCCGGAAATTATTAACGGCGTGATTCCGAAAATAAAAAACCTTAAATAGTTGGACGATTCACCACGCACTAACATATAATGCACCAATCCCAGCAGTGCCATTAGTGCAAAAATCCGATAATACGGCACGAAAAACAAGACAAACACCAATAACATCACCATTAAAATCAATAACATCACCTGGGCGACACTGATCGGAACAGCCGTCATTATTGCGACGACCAGAATCCCAGCGGCAATTGCCCATAGGGGCGAAGTGAAACGACCGTTAGCTATTCGATATACAATAAGTTGCACAATTCCGGCAAATATTAATGGCGCGATGCGGGGAAACATAATTATGCGCCCCATCAGTTCAATTCGACCTCCAATATATTGCATCAAAGACGTTTCCGGACTGAGTATTTTTTCCCCGCTTGGCTCCATCAATGAGATCAGCACAACAAAGAGTAAAGGAACAGAAATTCCCACTACCATCATCCAGGCGTTCTTAGCAAACATTCGAAGATGAAACACCAGAAAGGCAAGCATCATTACAGCCAATGTCAGCCCGGCAAAGGCGTGGGTTCCCAGCGCAATCAACGCAAATATCACCGTCAGTAGTAAATCCCGACCGCGATGATCCGGGTCCCTAAAGCCTGTAATAAACCAATAGAACGCCAAACAGAACCATCCCACATCCCAGGAATAAAATATCCCGTGCAGCGCATTGAACGGGTAATACAGGATGTGGTTAAACAGGGGAAACAGCGCCATCAAGCTAAAATACGCCACCGTATCGTTGGTGTTTTGACGAACCAACATGTAATAACACACCAGTGTGAATAAGAAACCGATAAAGTTGGCAAGAATAAAAGGCAAGGCTGCCTGACCAAACAGTTGATTGATCACCGACAGCATAAGGAAGGACACCGGGCGGTAATGGTTAATAATTCCTGGAAACTTTAACGCCTCCCAGAATCCAGGGTGATTCTGAAACCAGCGCAAATGAGTGCCTGCCTCATTGCGAAACCATATATCCACACCCAGGACAAGTATCGCCCATACAACCAACAAGGCACAAAATAGCGGTAGATATTTACGTGATTGGTCTATGGTTGAATTCTCCTGTTAAGTTAAATAATCACACAGACAAAGAACTGAATCAAATATTGTGATGAATGCTGGCGTCACGCCGAATATACTGAATTTATTCCTATTTCGCAAGAAGAAAAGCCGCCACTATTCAGTTAAAATCGACAATGGTTACCAACATTAGAAATGGAAAATCACCGATGAGGTGGTATCATGTTTTTGTCCTAACGGCACTTTCCGCGGGGATAATCCTCTTAGGATGGAAACTGGCTTTCATCCAGGACGACGCATTTATCGTCATGCGTTACGCCGCTAACCTGCTGGCGGGGAACGGGCTGGTCTTCAACCCGGGGCAGTGGGTGGAAGGATACACCTGCCCTCTGTGGGTGATGACTTTAGCCGCCGCAGGGGCTGTGGGATTAGACATGGCGGCAGCGGCTCGATTCTTAGGCATCCTGTGCGCTGTCGCGACCCTCTGGGTCACCTTCGCCATTGGAAACCGATTGCGACACCAGGACGACCCATCGTGGCTGCCGCTAATTGCACCCATCTTGATCGCCTCAAATCCTGCTTTCGTCAGTTTCGCCACTTGCGGACTGGACACCGCCTTATTCGCATTCCTGCTCATTGCCACCACCGGAGCATTATTGAAGCCCCGCCAAACGGCGGTATTTCCGGTATGGCTGGCATTGGGTTATGTCCTTCTGACCCTGACCCGCCCGGAAGGATTTCTGGTATTTATTACGGCGGTACTGTACGTCGTTTTCAGAATCCGAAAAGCCTCAGCCAGCTTAGAATCATTGTTGCCACCGGTGGCGGCATACGTGATATTAATGGCGGTTATCACCACCTGGCGTTGGGTGACCTACGGGTATCCGTTTCCCAATCCCGCCTATGCCAAAGTGTTCCTCGACCAGCAATCCCTGCGGTTTGGGGTTCAATATGCTTGGAAGTTCTTAGCGAGTTACGGTTGGTTCGGCGGGTTAATCATCATTGTCGCGCTTCCCACCTTCATACGGCACACACGGCAAGCTGCCTGGAGGTACTTAGCGATCCTGTTCGGGATATTCACACTATACATCATCGCGGTTGGCGGCGATGTATTGAAGGGATTACGTTTCTTTGTGCCCCTGTTTCCGCTGTGGGCACTGCTGATCCAGGGTGGCATCGGGATAATTCGCTGCAAGTTCCCGGCTAAGCCGGCGCTGGCAGCGTCGATTTCCATCGTAATCGCGATTGCAGCGGTGGCGGCGCAGCTTGGCAACATTCCCGAAGAAGCAGATCGCGCCGACCTTGAAAGCGGCTTAACCGAAAAGATGACCATCCTGGCAAAATGGCTCCATACCCATCAGCCGCCGGAAACCACCATCGCAGCAAACTCCATCGGGGCTTTGGGGTACTATACCGGCTACCACATCATCGATATGGTGGGATTAATTGACGAAACCATCGCTCATCACCCCAATTTGATCGAAGGCATAGAGTCCCCTACCAAGGAGCGCACTTATAACGCCGATCACGTCCTGGGTCAGCATCCCGATTTCATCGCATTCGACACCCACGACAAACCCAACCACGCGGGGGATTTCGCGCTGTACATGCATCCGGATTTCCGCCACCGTTATTATCGATATCCGGTGTGGACTCCGGAACGGGAATGGGAAATGACGATTTTCAAAGCCAAGTCAATTCCTGATGACGTAAACTGGGCAAATGATTCACCCATTCCCCTTGAAGCGATAGTTGCCCTTCGACAAGGTATGGCAACCGTGTCCAAAGCACCGGAAACAGCATTGGAACCGTTCAAGAGGGCTTTAGCGCTGTCCCCGCCGGATTTTGCCCAACCTCTGGAATGGCTGGGAATGATGGAACTCTACTACCGCGATAGACCCAAGGCTCGCAAACTGTTCCTGCAGGCATTGGCTGTGGACTCGTTTTCGGTGAATGCCCTCCGTTACTTAGCTAAAATGTCCCACAATGATGGTGACAACGAACAAGCGTTGCGCTGGGGACGTCAACTCATCAGAATGGCGCCACATGCTCCCGAAGGGTGGTTAACAGTCGCCTGGATTTTGTCCAATCAGGACAAAAAGGAAGAAGCGGTAGCATTATTATTAAAAGCACGGGAAACTATGGGCGATCATCCCGGTATAATAGAATTGATTGGCTCTTTGAAATCCGGAAATCACAACGGCGGGTAACAAAATTCATAACCTTACGAGAAATTAAGTGCAACTTTTGTTGACTTTCACTAAGAAATTTCGTACATTTACCACCCATCTTTAAACACAACAAGTAATAATACCCCATTCCCATTGAGTTTTTGGGCTCACTTTTGGAAGGTTCACATGCATCGCAAGCTATTCATCCCCGGACCTTCAGAAGTGATCGAAGAAAACCTTCAGGCGTTGGCGACACCACAGGTCGGTCACCGCCTGCAAGAATACAAAGATCTCCACGGGGAACTGATTCCCAAGTTGAAAAAACTGCTCTACACCGAGCAGGACGTGATGTTGTTTACTTGTTCGTCCACCGGTGTGATGGAAGCAGCACTGCGTAATTTAACCGCCAAGAAAGCGCTGATAATGCTTAACGGCGCTTTTGCCAACCGTTTCGAGAAAATCGCCAAAGCCAATAACCTGCCCTACGACGCCGTTAATATCGAATGGGGAAAGGGCGTGAAGCCGGAAATGATCGATCAGAAACTGTCCACCGGCGATTACGACGTGATGGCGATGGTGTTCAACGAAACCTCGGTGGGGGTGTTGAGCCCGTTGGAACCGATTGCGGAAGTGATGCGAAAGTATCCGGACGTGTGTTTCGTGGTGGATGCGGTCAGCGGCATGGCTGGAGACATGATCCGGGCAGACGATTGGGGCATCGACTGCGTGTTAGCCGGTTTGCAGAAATGCTTTGCCCTACCGGCGGGGTTGACCGTCGCCACAATTTCAGGTAAAGCCTTGAAACGCGCCGAAACCGTGCCTTACCGCGGCTACTACACCGATTTCCTGGATGCGAAAAAGCGTAACGACGCCAATCAAACCCCATCCACGCCCTCCATCCCGCATATTTTTGCCCTGAATCACCAGATGGACCGCATCCTTGCGGAAGGTGTCGAAAACCGTTTCGCCCGGCACCGGGAAATGGCGGGAATCGTGCAACAATGGGCGCTGAACCGGGGATTCGAGCTATTCCCAGAAGAGGGCTACCGATCGAACACCCTGACCTGTATCACCAACAACAAGGGAATATCCGTCAAAGAACTAAACGATCACTTAGCGAAACACTGGGTGGTGATTTCCAACGGTTACGGCGACCTGAAGGAAAAGACCTTCCGCATCGCCCATATGGGTGACTGCACCGTGGCGGAAATCAACCAGCTCCTGAGCTGGATCGACGAATACTTACAATAAACTAACCGAAACACATTGTGGGGCGAAAGCAGCCTCGAATATCAATTGGAACCGGTTGGGGGACGAGTTTCCCAATCGGGGTCGGTCTTTGATACTCGAATCATTTATCACCCTATACTAATGATGCACCCCTGTGCCACAGGAACAGAACCAAAAATCAGGTGGTATAAGAGAAGTGCAATTATATGGAGGTATGATGGAAAAGATAATGGTATTTGTAGATGGGAATAACTTCTACCGGGGGTGTAAGGACAATTTGGGGCGTGTGGATGTAGATATCGCTAAATTAGGTCATATCTTTGCTAAAATCCTATCGAGTACTTTGATCAGAACCTACTACTACAATGCGTGGATTAGCGACAGATTCGATCCCATCGGACACGAAAAACAGCGGAAATTCTTCGAAAGTCTGGAACGTGCCCCCCAGTTGACGGTTAAATTCGGTCGCTTGATTTATCACCCCATGCGTGAAGGCGGCATCGAAGGCAGGTTCTTCCCCACCGAAAAAGGAATCGACGTACAGATCGCGGTGGACATGATCCGCATCGGGCTTTTGAAAGCCTGCGACACCGTGGTATTGGTATCTGGAGACAGTGACTTTATCCACGCCATCACTTTCGTAAAAGATTTAGGCCTCAACGTTTGTGTGGCGAATTTTTCCAAAGGCGCATCGCGGGAATTGCTGTCCCACTCCGATCAGCGAATCCTGCTTTCCGAAGAATTGTTATCACCGGTCTTTATCCGGCAGAATCATTACGAAGAAACCTTCGGCACCACCTTCAACACCGTAAAGAGTACAACTGCTGAGAAAGCTCCATCGAGTATTTCAAAAATCGCATCTGAAGAAAAACCACCCGAAGCAGAGAGCAGTGCTCCTGAACCAGCGCCGGAGAATCCCGCACAGGAAGAACCTCCCGAGGATAAACCAGAGGGAGATCCTTTTTTCCCCGGTCCATTATGATTAAGATTGACGCAAGTTAACCGTCATAATTAACATTAACAAAAAGCCCGCACAACACAGTGCGGGCTTTTCTATTTTCCCTCATGCTATTTCCAAACTCCAGGCGACAATATAATCAGAAGGGCGTTTGCACCAGAAAGAATAGGACTGTGATCAAGTATAATCATCGTTTAAATGTTTGGAAACAGATTAGCCGGTAAATTATCTGCCTATAAACTCAGATTTAGTTAAAAGCAGATCTTCATCCTGTATCAAACCAATGCCCGGAGCATATACTTTATAATCAACCGCTTTGGGCTCTAATGGGATTGTTTCTTTAACTCGTAAACAGTGGTCAAAAGTTCCGGCAGGAGTCTCTAAAGTTTCCGAATCACTGACAATCTCTCCCCTATCCATGGCAACTTCCGGCGCTATCTCCTGGTAATATTTGGCGCCCAATTGAACAGTTCCCAGCATCATCAGTCCTGCTTTGTTAATGGTGCCGTCGGCACGCCAGGCGCCGCTGTGGCTGACCAATTCCCCGTCCTCGAAAATGTCAACGTCTTCGCCAAAGTAGTACACGCTGTTGGTTTGGGTGCACAGCGCGAAGAAATTCCTGGATATCTCGATGATTTCGCCGTTTTCGAACTCACGTTCCTCCACCACCCTGGTTTCGATGCCGTTCACCATCACCGTTTCATCCAGCACAGTGATCACCAATTTCACAATGTCTTCTCCATCCTTCCCTTCCAACGTCAACTGGTATCCGGGTTCCAAAATGAAAAAATCATTCCTTCCAACCGAAGAGAAATCGCACTTGTCCAAATCGAAGGATTCCATCCATTCGGAGGATGGCTGCTTACTGATTTCCTGTGCGATGCAGTCTACCGCATTGGTTGCCATACAGAGATAAACAACTATCTGAATAACGAAAACAGTCAAAGAAGCACGCTTCATGATAATCTCCTAATTTTGTGCTAAATGGACGTTATTGTGGTGATTATCGAGTGGGAAACGAGAACATAACGCCAACTTCCGGCGCCCAGTCGGTGGCTTTTGAGGTTACACCAAATGCGTTATTCAGCTTGATAAACACGCGATCGCTCAGATGCCACTGCGCTTCGGTAATCAGCTCTATTTCGTCTTGAGCTCCCTCTACTCCAAGGTAGATGCGCCAGGTTCGTGACAACCGTTTCAGATACTCCACCGCCACCTCCCCCAGTTCGGTGGTTTCTTCTGCGACGTCATGTTCCACGGCGGCACGGACACTGATCGTGCCCCACGAAAAACCTTTGATTATCCCGGTTCCCACCTTGAATTCCCAATCGGGAGTGCCGATCAACACCTTGTCTTCTTGAAATGGAAACACAATCTCTGCGTAACTGAACATCCCGGGTCGCTTAGCAGTCTCAGTCAACCATCTGAAGTCAAACTGCATCTGAGTATCACCCAATCCGGATTCCGACAACTCGCTCGGCGTGTCGGATGGATCGTCGGGTGCTTTCTCCAGCGTGGCGTCGATGATCGCCACTTCAATTTCAACAGCGAGATTATCCGTGATACCATACCCCAAAAACATCAATCCTTCGCTGGCGCGATATTTCCCTCGAAAATCCAAGTCAAGTTCGTATCCGAGTTCCAGCGGATCGTATTCCATGTCATCATCGAGGTAGTATTCAAAAAATGGATAAACCAGCAACTCGCCTTTGTGGACATAGGTGCCGAACATGGAAGTGGGTGTCCCGGTACCGCGATCTTTCAGATACGGAAGGTCGCCCTCGTAATAGCCTTGCGCTAAGCAAGTTCCTGAAAATAAGAAGCATACAATCATCAAGCTGATCAGGATGCCAGTACTTTTGGATAAAATGATTCTCATGTCTCACCTCCATGCCTTAAATTGTGTTGTCGATTCTCCATGGTCGACATCAACTATATCATCACCTGTATCGCCAGTTCCAACCGCCGGGGACGCATCGGACCCAGCGGGTGGGTTCGAATCAGTTGATCCGATAGATTCCACACGCGAATTGTCCCCTCCAATTTTCCCCGAAACGCCCTTTGACTCACCGACATCGACCATACTCCCCACGCCGGTAGTTCGGTATCATCCCCCGCCACCATATCACTCCAATCGGAACTGGAATACCCCTGCCATTGTAGCGACGCCTTCAACCCTGTCCGAATCCGGGCTTGAACCTCCACAATCCCCCGGTGATCGGGAATTCCGGCTCGGACTCCATGCCATGATCGATGATAGCGGTATTCTGCACGACCGCCAAGAATCCGGGTCGGCTCCTTCCGTAGCTGACAGGTCACGGTCATATCATCCTGCCGACCACCCAGATAATACCATACACTATTAACTGGTGTATTACCGCTCTGATCATAATAGAAATTTGCTCGCTTGACCCTCTGCGGGTTGGTTGTCAATTCAATGCCAGCCAACCATTTCCAACTATTAAGCGAACCTTCATAATAACAATTACTAACATATACTCGCTCCTTGTACGTTTTATATACACCCGATAAATAAAAGTGAATTTCATCCCGTTGAATCGTATACAAAAAGCCGGTATTTTCCAATGGATCGATTAGTCTCAAATGTGAGCCTAAATCTAGACCAATTAGGGAATTTCCAGTTTTTGAATGCCGTTTGAAATCAATTCCTCCATCAAATTCACCCAATCCAACGATATACCTGACGTTTTGACTAATACTAAGTTGGGGAATCTTCGAAATTGTTAATTCTTTGCTGCTATAATGCGCCGAAATGTCATAAATTCCTCTGTAGGTCCCGCCCCTTAAATACCTTGTGGGAAATGGATAATCAGGATCATATTTGGTTACAAGTTGACGGATCCTACCCTCTAATTCTTGATCGAACATCCAAGTCATCCGACCGTTTGTTCGATACTGCAGTCCATGGCGCAATCGAATATAATTGTGAGAATGACTGCCTTCGAATGTCCCCTTCAGAATGGGATATTCTACACCGAAACCGCTCCAGCTGACGATACCGACGCTTTTTAAGTTATCCGTGTACGGGATTACGACCTCGGCTCCGGCACCGGCGGTCCAACCTTCCACCGGCAGTTCGAATCCCAAAATCGGGAAATATTCCCACCCGCCGAAATCGCAATATCCCGCTTCCAGATTAACTTGGGGCAATGTCATCGATACCGAACCCCACCGTTGCTGGTTCCAGTCATAAGCATGGACAGGGCTCAGCATACTGCGTGATTCCTGATTTTCCGGCGTCAAGGTGCTGTACCGTCGTTCCCCGCCAGCCAGCGACACATCCATCACACCACCTGTAGTCAATGGAATTCGACGCCCTAAATATAGCGCATGGGTGGGTCCAATCTTGTCCCGGTTGTACCGATTCCATTCCGGCTGAGTGTATCGATGAATCAAAGGATCGCCGGTATCTCCGCCGATACCAAATCGATAACGGATCGTACTTGGAGATTTGGATTTCGAACCCCGATCAACTACCCATGTACTGGTGGAACTCCCCCGATAATCATGCTCCACTGCAAACGAATCCACCGCGATAGGATTCACCGGCAACAGGGTTGGTCGTACCGTTCCGAACGGTCCCATCCGGAATTCCAATACCCGACCGAACCGGTACACCGGTCCTCCCATGGAACCGGCAAACACCGGATCCACCAACCAACCGCTGAACCCATACAATCCCTGCGATTCCACCAATACCGAATTATCGAAAATGTCGGAAAATTCCCCGATCCCGCTGTCAATGCCAATCCCCCATGCAGCCGTCCAGCCAACCGTAATCATTATTATTAGTAGAAACCACACCCTCATCGCCACATCCCCCTGAAGATTGAAACTCCGGACCAAGTTTTCCGTAACCCGATCCCAATCGAAGTCCATTTCATCTCATCGGGGCTGGTAAATATCCGGTGTCCACGACATGAGAACTGCAAAGACCAGGATTTCGAGAGAGAAATCCCAACACCGCCGCCTAAATAGACGCCTCCCTCCGATTCGCGTGCGCTGTGTCCGGGAAAGGCGATTTCATCTGATGAAAAACCAGTCACCACCCACAATGCCCCACTCTCAATGAAGCCGCTAAAGGGGGCGCGCTGTATCACGTCGCCTCGGACACCACCGCGCATCACCGCCATCCATAAATCCGGAACCAGGACACCGTTATCGGTATAGGAGGGTTCGAATTCGTGCCCTGAAAGTGAAATAACCAGATCGATCCGCGGCACATAATCGATGGTGAACTCCACCACAGCACCGATTCTGTGCGGATTCCAATACCTATCCAAATCGCCGGATGGTATCCACCACTCGGTACCGATCTGCAGGGAAATATCAGGGGTGTCAGAGGTAGTACCAGCCAGGGAAGTAATTGTAAGGGAAGGATGAAGGAAGGCGATTAACAGGCACAATGCACGGATAAAGCGCATCATTTTCGCACCTTGAAGAGAAGAGCTAAGCCTGCCAGTCCGAACAATCCATTGGCAGCCCATGCCGCTACATACGGAGGCAGCGTACCGTTATACCCCATAATCTTGGTAACCTGCAAACACCCGAAATAGATGAAACACACGAACACGCCGATCCCGAACACCATCATCACCCCGCTGGATCGGCGTATTGCCGCCAACGGCACTCCAAAAATCACAATAACCAGGATGGTGAACGGCGTGGATAGCTTGAAATGTAAATCCACAATCCACTTGACCGCCTTGTTCCCGCTACGCAGCAGGTTGGCGATAAAGCCTTTAAGTTCAAAATAATTCATCTCTTCCGGGGCGGTCTGCACTATCAGCAAATCCTGCGGCAGAAATGTCAAGAATTCCCCATCCATCTGGTCTTTGTGTTCCTCAATAATCTCCTCCCCCTGGAACTGCAACTGGCGCACATGGTACAGCACCCACTTTTCATGCCGGTATTCCAAGCGTTCCGCATTGATTCGCTGCACTAACTTATTATGCTCCAACGTCTGAATCGACACCCGATAGGCAGTTTTTGGCTGGGGATCGTAGTAATCGATGTACACAAACTCATTTTCCGAATTCTGCAAATAAATCCTGCCCCGCCGCGATGTGGTCGGCTTGGGGATCTTCTTCACCTTGTAACGATAGATATCCAGCCGTATCTTGTTGGCAAAGGGCACCACGGTTTCTCCCAGCACCAAATCCCCTACACTGAAAATCAATCCCAACAGCGTCACCCACCCGAATATCCGGTACAAGCTGATTCCCGATGACTTCATCGCCAGGAACTCGTTGGTTTTTATAAAATTCCCCATGGCGAACAACGACGCCAACAGCATCCCCACCGGTAGAACCAGGTAAATGATATAGGGCAGATACAGGATATAGTAATCGATTACAATCGGCACCGCGACATGCCGGTCGATGAATTTGTCCAGGTGCTCGATCAAATCCACTACCACAAACACCAGCATGGCTGCCATCAGCGAAAAGACCAAGATGGATAAAAAATGCTTCAGGAAATATCGATCGATCAGCTTCACGAATCCTGTCCTGTGTTATCCTGTGATTGTCCAACCAACTCCACGGCTCGCTGCAATCTGCGCACCACGGTATCCTTGCCTAAAAACGCCATCAGCTCAAATATTCCCGGCGATACCGTACCCCCGGTTAACGCCAGCCGGGTGGGATGAATCAGCTTGGCAGCCGAGACATCCAACTCTTCCGCCAGTGAGCGCACCACATCCTCAATCGCTGCTTCCTCGAATCCTTCCATCGGTGTCAATGCAGTCGCCAACGCCTGTAATCTGTCACCGGTCTCAGGCTTCCAATGCTTCGCAACTCCTTTAGGTTCATAATGTTCAGGGTCGCGGAACAGGTACTCACCACGGGTGAGGAAATCCGTTAAATACCGTGCTCGGGACTTCAATAGGTCGATGGCGCCCAGCCACTGATCATGGGAAACCGCCTCTCGGACAGAAGCCTTGTTCAAAAAGGGTTCGAGGGCATGATAAATATCCATCGCCGCCATTTGTGAGATATGTTCCCCGTTTAGCCATTCCAATTTGGCGGGATCGAACACCGCACTGTGGGACGACATCCCCTCAATCCCAAACGCCCGTATCAACTCCTCCCGGCTCATGATTTCGCGATCCTCCCCGGGATACCAACCGAGCAGCGCTAAATAATTTAGCAGGGCATGGGACAGCACCCCCGCCTCTCGCAGTTCCTCCAATGACATCGCTCCATGCCGTTTCGATAACGGTTTCTTATCAGACCCCAAGATTAGCGGCAGATGAGAAAATTGGGGCGGATTCCACTTAAATCCCTGATATATTTGAAGCTGCTTTGGGGTGTTGGAAATGTGGTCGTCCCCCCGCAGCACATGGGTGATGCCCATTTCGTGATCATCCACCACCACCGCGAAATGATAGGTGGGGGTCCCGTCACGGCGCAGCAGCACCAAATCATCCAACTCATCGCCGGAAACTTGAATCACGCCATGCACTCCATCCTGGTACCGGATCACCTCGCAATCCGACTTCAGTCTCACGGTAAATGGCTGTCCCTGTTTTGCCGCAACCTCATCCGATGACCACCGCCGGCACCGTCCGTCGTACAAGTACCCGGTGCCGCTCCGCTGTGCCGCTTCCCGCTCCGCTTGCAGCTCCGCCGGATCGCAGGTGCATCGATACGCCGAACCCTGCGCCAGCAGTCGTTCCGCCATATCCCGGTACACCGGCATCCGCTGCGACTGGAACACCGGTTCGTCGTCCCAATCCAGCTCCAGCCACCGCAGCCCGTCCAAAATCACATCCACCCATTCCTGCCGGCTGCGTGCCGGATCGGTATCCTCAATTCTAAGTAAAAACTTTCCGCCCTGCGACCGGGCGTAGAGCCAGTTGTAAATCGCGGTCCGCACATTCCCCACATGCATGGATCCGGTGGGACTGGGGGCAAATCGCACTCGCACTTGATCAGACATGGAAATTCAGGACTATCAACTTAACATGTTATCGGACATAGAAAAAGCGCCGGATGCGGCGCTCAATAACAACACCCCTCATTACAGCAAGACAATTTTGTTGAGATAAAAGAAGCACTGGCTGTTTTCCGTAGTACGGATCATCAAGATATTATCCCCCTCTTTCAAATATCTCGTCACATCGAACACATCGTACCCCAAAGGCTGCTCCTCGACCACGTTAAAGCTGGGCTGGAAAGTGGTATGTATCCCGCTGTCATTAAGGTAAAGGGCTATTTCCGTCTTGTTCCGGAAACTGAACGGATAGTTATGATTGGAAGCGTATCCATAAACCCGCATTCGCACCGGCGTATCCCGATTGAATCCCTTGGGTAGCTTGAACAGAAACTGAATACAATCCATCCCTGGAGGATTCCGCTCAGCATGACCATACCCCAATTCCCAGGCGTAAAACTGGTTCCCCTCCAAGTACTTGATGGCAGGACCTCGGACATTGTCTTCGATAAAACCGCTTTCTTGAAAATACACCCCGCCGATTATGTCGTGGATCCCCTTTTTTATCAACCCGCCGTCGTTGTCCAAAGTAGCCATCATATAGAGAATTGGATGATATACTCCCACAACAGTGGCAGTCGGCGATCCATGCGTTAAAAATATTTTTTTAGACACCGGTGTATTGTACCCATCCACCGATCCAAAGGACACAAGATATTCCCCGTAACGCAGGTTTCTAATCTGGTATTCCCCTACCGCACAAAACCGATCATCCAAATAAATCCTGCCCTCAATGTTCTCGGTACGGATCGTTAGCGCCCAAATATCGTCCGAGTCGGATTGTTCGATCAGGTTAAAATGCGCTAAGTACCTTTGTCCGGAATGCATTACATCAATTTCGAACTCCTCTGGATCTGACCGGTACCCTTCCTTCTCTACCTTGATATTGTGTGTGCCACTATTTAGAATCAGATTGTTGGGCGTGTAGAACCCGGTGGAAATATTGTCGAGTAAAATCATAGCCCCGTCAACATTGGAAGTGACTTCCACACTGGCAAACACGGCGATGTTTGAATCTACCTTGTCTCGACGAGATGTTGTCCCAGACTGTTGTTGATGGTCCGATGCCTTCCGACCTTCCCGAATCTTCTTCAAGGAGTCTAATGTGGGGATCCAAGTCTTTATGACCGGCTTGGATATTGCATCGGGATTGGGTGTCGCTGTTATCGGTTCCGATGGCTGCCCGGCACTGGAGTCGTGAATCATTCCAAATGACACCGCAACCCTCGAACCCTTCTTCACTGGTACCAACTGGAACTCAGGCGACGGCAAATAACCCTCCATTCGCACAGAAATCTCATACGAGTCCGGAGGAAGACGCTTGATTATCACCGGGGTCTTCTGGTTGGTTGCAGACGAATTAATCAGGACTTCCGCACCGGGAATACTGGAAGCCACTGAAATCGACCCTGACCTTTCACTCCACAAAAGCCAGTATACAGCATATATGACCACCGCAATTAAAATGAACGGCAAGGCATACATCAATACTAACTTTAATTTGTCCGGTTGGTCACCCTTAAATAAAGTCATCAGTTTAAATCAAATTCAATTATTTATCATGAAAATAGTTTTTTACGTTTATGGTAGTGTGATTGTCCAACCCACCCCGGACAAATCATCCCGTAGATAAAACGATTCCAATACCAGCTTCTTTACCTTTTCCGGAGTCACAGCCAACACCAAACACAGCGCTCCGGCAGCCACTGCCAGTTCCCCCCACAATCGATTCCCGGCAGCTTCATTCTTGCGATCAGTCACATCATACCCCAAATCCTCATCCCGTTCAATATCCCGGTATTGCGTCGCCGCTTTCGACAGTTTGAAAGCACCCACAGTGGTGAACACCACCGATCCCACCAACAATGGCCACCGGCTGTATGTTCTGTTCAACGAAAACCGATAGGAAACGGTTTCTGTAATCGGTGCTTCACCTAATGTCGAATCCGATTCCGCTATCGACTCCAGAGGCTTGTTAAACGGGATGGGATCCCCATTATCATCGAGAATCTCCAACACCTCACTGATGAGGAATTCTCGGAGTTCGTACTCAAATCCCCCCAGGGGAATCCGGAACACCACTTCATCCGTAGTGATTGATTCTACCTGTCCGCTGAATGTTTCACCCTTCTTGGTGAACAAGATATCCGCCAAACCCCATTGCGTCAAACACACTACGAGCAATAGTATGGTAGTAGCACGTATCATCTTAAACTAAAAAGGTTTCGGGACAGCTTAAGACACCCATATCCCTCCCATTCTCGAATCAACTGAACATACCACTGCTGATCGAGATTATCGGTTTTCGGATCTACTTCGAGAAGACTATCGAATATGATATGTAAAATTACAAAACATTTCCTAAAAAAACAAGGGAAAAACAAAAAAGCATCTCGATCCCGAACTTATCCGTTAAACCGTTGCCTTCAACCCGAAAACCCCAAAAAACAGTTGAATTCTTGCCCGTTGAATGTTATCTTTAGTTGCTCCCGATTTCAACATACCGGAATTTATGGAAAACATCTGCTCACTACCGCCCCTGCGATCCGCGCAGGATATCATCGACCGCGCCAAGACCATCAGCGCGGAACAGGGGGTGAAACAGGTCGTCATCGCCGCCGCTCAGGATGATGATATCTTAGCCGCTGTCCACCGCGCCCAGACGGAAGGAATCGCCCAAGGAATCCTGGTGGGCGACCGGCAGAAAATCCAAGCCGCCTGCGATACCATTGAAGTGGACTCCAGCAAATTCCATATCGAAGACGTGCCTGACGACACCCAAGCCGCGGTTCGCAGCGCCCAAATCGCCGCCGCGGGGGAAGCCTGCGCCGTGATGAAGGGCTTCCTGCCCACATCGACCCTGTTGCGAGAACTGCTGTCCCACAAATACGGACTGCGACGGGTGGACACCGTGAGCCACGTGGCAGTGTTGACCGTCCCCGGCTACCCTAAGCTATTGGGCATCACCGACGGCGGTATTGTGGTGCAGCCGAATTTCCAACAAAAACTAGCGATCATTACCAATGCGGTAATGATCTATCGTGCCATGGGAATCGTGCAGCCCAAGATCGCCCTGCTCGCCACCATCGACCACGTGCGCGAAGAAGTCCCGGAAACGCTGGAATGCGCCACCATTTCCCGCATGGCGGACGAGGGACAAATCCCCGGGGTGCAGATCGATGGTCCCATGAGCTTCGACTCGGCGGTCAACCGGCGGATCGCTGAAATCATGGATTACGACAGCCCAGTGATGGGCGATGCCGACTTAGTGGTCGCCAGCTCCATCGAGGAAGGCAATATCTTAGCCAAGTCGCTGGTGAACTTCGCCGGTGCCGTGTTCAGTGGTATCATCGCCGGCGCCAAAGTCCCGGTCAGCTTAGTCAGCCGTGCCGACAGCGCCTTGAACAAAATGTCGTCAATCGCCTTGGCTGTGGTGTGCGGTGCCGCTTGGGAACAGATGGACCTGTCGTACCCAATCATCACCGACGCCTACCGCCAACAAGCGTGGTAAATCAAAATACTGAAGAATATGAACCCGTCAAGCTATACATCCCTTTCTCAAATCCACCAGTGGACGCATCAGCAATTCCTGGCACGGGAGAAGCACCATCCCGACCGGCGGTGCAGAATGGTGATCGCTCCCGCCCAGGATGCCCCGTTCCTCAGCGCGGTAATTGAAAGCTATCAACGCGGCTTCCTGCAGCCGATTTTGGTGGGTAACGAACCGATAATCCGGCGGGTAGCGGATAAATTCGACATCGATATTCCGAATGATCCCGCCGTCTGCCCCATCCACCACGAACCGGACCCGATAAAGGCAGTCGCCTATGCGGCGAAATTGGTCAAGGAAGGTGAAGCCGACGCTCTGATGCGCGGTCGGATCATGGTGTACGACTTTTTCAAGGTCTTGTTCCATCCTAAAGACGGCTTGCGAGGGAAACGGCAATTCTGGAGCCAAATCGGCATCCTCCAAATCCCCGATTTCCCGCGGCTGCTGATTATATCCGACTGCGGCTTAAACGTGAATCCCGACTTGCACCAGAAAGTACGCATCATCGAAAACGCTATTTCCTTGGCGCATTGCTTAGGTATCTCCACCCCAAAAGTCGCCCTGTTAGCCGCAGTGGAAGCGGTGTACTTGAAAATGCCGGTGCTGGTGGAGGAATCGATCTTAGCACATTTCTCAACCCGCGGCGGCTTCAAAAACGCCGTCATCGACGGTCCCTTATCCCTGGATTTAGCAGTCTCACCGCAAGCCGCCAAGAAAAAGAAAATGACCGGCGAGGTTGCCGGTAACGCCAACATCCTGATTGTCAACAACATCTACGTGGGGAACTCGTTATACAAATCATTGATTACCTTGGGAAATGCGGAATCCGCCAGTGTGGTGGTGGGCGGAGAGGTACCGATCGTACTCCCGTCACGCAGTGAATCCGCCGGTAACGTGATACATGCTATCGCCTTAGCCGTCGGTCTTTGGGCTCAAAAGAGTGAAAAATAGCACTACATATGAACCCTACACAAAATCGTGGTCATTGTGGGAATTCCCTTGATTTTGTCAACGAATTTGCTTATATTATTACAATTAAATACATTAACCATAAATAATTGATGGATCGTGACTTGACGGAGAAGATGCGGGACGGTGATCCGAAACTGTGGAAGTCGCCAGAGGAATGCAAATGAAAAGGGCAAATGAAATGATTGGCATTCGTAGAGCCATTTGGTGGGTGATGCTACTTGTGATGGGAATGTTACTAACAATTCCCCTGCATGCTGAAAGACTCTATGTGTACGAAGCGGATGGAAATCCGATACCACTGAACCTGCTAAAAGACGTGATAAGTGTAGGATTCGTGGAGGGTATCACCAACGTTAAGAAGGAAGAAATTACCGCCAGGTTCGCGATATTCAGCGATCAGAGCAATTGGATTACATACCATGAAGTGGGGATCACGCAAATTCCTTTTCGGGAGCAGGTGCCGGAAGAGCTGATTGAATCCACCGTCAGCGCTTTGAAAACTCTAACCGATGTAACCTGGGCAACTCCGGCGTTTGAAATCGATGGGCTGCTGCACATCGTGTCCGACCGTTTCATCGTGCGCTTCCTGCCGGACTTATCACACGCTATCATCAACACCTTGAACGAAACCCAGCACGTGGAAATCGTCGAAGAGACCGATTGGGACGCCAACACTTTTATCCTGCGCACCACGAAGCAAAGCGCTTCCCATGCCTTGGATATGGCGAATTTCTACCACAACCTGCCCCAGGTGATGTATGCGGAACCCGATTTCTTTCGGGAAGTCAAAGTCGTCACCAACGACACCTATTACAGCACCCAATGGTTCCTGAATAACACCGGCGGATCGCCCTACTGGGGAACGCCCGACGCCGACATCGACGCCCCGGAAGCCTGGGCACTGACCACCGGCGATCCGGACATCGTTGTTGCCATCCTTGACGACGGTTTGCAAATTACCCATCCTGATTTGAACGACCACGTGGAAACCGGTTACGACGCTGTGGACGGCGACAACAACCCAACCCCCAACAGTTGGGACGGGCACGGAACCAGTTGCTCCGGATTAGCCGCCGCCGAAACCAATAACAGCTTAGGCGTGGCAGCCATCGGATACAACTGCCATGTCATGGGATGCCGAATTTTCTATTCCGCCTATTCAGGCGGACCGTTGATCGGCTACACATCCTGGACTGCTGGGGGCATCAACTATGCCCGCACTAATGCGGATGTTATGAGCATGTCCTGGCACAGCTCCTCCAGCAGCACCGTCACCAATGCTATTAATTATGCCTATAACAACGGACGCGGCGGATTGGGGAATATCATCTGCTGCGCATCCGGAAATGCTAACGCTAATTCAATCAATTACCCGGCAAATCTGTCAACCACCATAGCATGCGGTGCCACCAATGAAGACGATCACCGGTGCGATCCAGGTGATTGGGGCAGCGGTCAAGGTTCCAACTACGGTACTCTGTTGGATGTTGTGGCTCCGGGTAAATGGCAGACCACCACCGACATCACCGGAAGCGGTGGCTATTCCGGTGGTGATTACACCATCGCCGGCAGTGTCGGGACCTTCGGCGGTACTTCCGGTGCAACCCCGCTGGTTGCCGGTGCCGCCGCCTTAGTGCTGTCTGCAGACCCTTCTTTGACCACCGGTCAAGTCCAGGGTATTCTCGAGCAAACCGCCGACGACCAGGTCGGGGATCCGGCAGAGGACACCCCGGGATTCGATATTTACATGGGCTGGGGTCGCATCAACGTGGCTGCCGCAGTGGATTCCGTTATGCCAAATTTCCCGCCTCCGCTGAACTTAGACGCCGGTGATGGTAACGACGGATACGTACCCTTAAACTGGAACCCGCCGGTACGCACCTTAAGCCACTACCGGATATACCGCTCCACCGTAAGCTCTTCCGGTCCTTATTCCGTGTTGGACTCCACCTCCAACACCACCTACACTGACAGCGCCGTGGTGAACGGGAGCACCTACTGGTACAAATTGAAAGCTATCTACACCGCCCCTGACGGCGAAAGCGTATTTTCCAATATCGACAGTGGAACCCCACAAGCCCCGACTTTTCCGCCTCCCACCAACCTGGTGGCTACCAGTGGACAGGATGCTGTCGTCCCTTTAGCATGGACGGCTCCAAGCCGAACCCTGTCTCATTACCACATCTACCGGTCGGAAACCGGCGAATTCGGCACCTACAACGTGTTAGACTCCACTAACATCACCACCCACAACGACTACGACGTAGTGAACGGCAACATATATTGGTACAAACTGAAAGCGGTCTATATCACGCCAAGCGGCGAAAGTATATTCTCAAATGTGGATTTCGGCATCCCGGGATTGCCAAACCAACCACCAGAGATCACCCATGACCCCATGCATGACAGCGATGTCCCCACCCCGACCCTTACAGCCATCGTAACCGATGATTACACATCAAGCATGCTGGTGATGCTGTACCACCGTTTCGAAGGAGGCGGATTTTCATCGGCTATTATGTCCGCCACCGCCAACCCGGATGAATTCAGCGCTACAGTACCGGTAGTATCACAAGGGTTGGTGGAATATTACATCATGGCAGCCGACGATTCCGGTGCCGCAGCCTACGAACCTCCCGGAGCACCATCCGTCCTGCATTCTTTCGATCTCGGTGATATCGACGGAGACGAATTGGCATACGATGACGGCGGCTGGGAGTACACCACCCACACTGGGGACAGTTTGTGCGAGTGGGCGGTGCGATTTACCCCTACAATCTACCCTTTCTACCTAAAGGGTGCCAAAGTCTCTCTTGGGCATGGATTCCCTGATATGCCGCACCAACGCTTCATTGTCAAGGTATATGACGATGACGGACCGGACTACTACCCCCAGACCGTCCTATGGGGTCCCGACACCACCGGATCCATCGGAAACGTCATCGGTGGCATGGAGATATTGGACCGTAACTACACATATTGGGCGCCGGTAGTCGTCCGTGATTCCTTAGGTATTCCCCTGTTGATCGAAGAGGGAGATTTCTATATTTCCGTGAGGAATATTGCCGAAGGATCAACCGTGGAAGCCTTTAACCGCGACTCCAGCAGTTGGACTGCGGGGCTAGGGAGTCGCTCCTACGTTTACGATGCCTGCGAAGAGGGATGGTATTCCGAAGATGACACCACCATATACGAGCACGCCCGGCAATCCCATCGCATGATACGCGCCCTGGGCGGCACCTTAGCCCAGGTGTCTTACTTATTCATCGAGCGCGATAGCAACAACGTCCGCCTTTACTGGCCCGACAACGGCTCCCCGTTTTACTCCATCTATTCCGACTCGATTGCCACCGGCGGATTCACCAACCAACAGGCGGTGCTTCCCGATACCTCGTGGCTGGATATCGGCGCATCCACCAACAACCAACTGCGCTTCTACCAGGTCCGCGGTTCCCTGTACGGGGACTGGGGCAATTAAACCGCCCTCAACTTCAATATATATACAAAACCCGCCCTTATGGGCGGGTTTTTCATTATCTTACACGATTTGTTATTTGCCAACTATAAGCTGACCACTTAATTACTTCACAAAAATCATCTTCCCCACATTCTCCACCCCTCGGTAATGCAACCGCACCCAGTACGTCCCCGATGACCAATCATCCGCCCTCACCGGAATCCGGTACGACCCTGCCGACGGTGCAAAATGTTCCGACCGGTACACTTCTCTGCCCAGCGCATCGAACACGGTCAACCGCACATTTCCCGATCCCGGCACCTCAAATCCTACCGTGGCTGTGGAGTTAAACGGATTAGGATACACCGACGATAACCGAAAACCATCGGGAACTGCGGTTTGCCCCGCATCCCCCGCATCGGAGGTGGACGCATCCGCCTCATAGCTGTAGTTGTTGCCTCCCGACGAGCTAATCCGCGACACCACCATCAGCACCTTGTCGTAATCGATCCCGAAACCATCGAAATCGAAGGTTCCCGCATTTTGAGGATCCAATTCCCCATACATCACATCGTAGATATCACCATCATACATCACGAACGGCAGCCCATATACCGTGTTGTCCGACCCGTCGAAACCGGCTTCCAAATAATACCCATTCTGGAACACTAAGTAATCCGCCGCCCAGGAATTGACCGTGGCAGTTGTAGTAGACACCGGATAATTGTTGAAATACCCTCCGGAAAATGCAGGAAGATCCAGGCTGAAATACCCGTACTGCCCATCAGCAAACGTGGTATCATCCATGAAATTGGCAATCGTCCAATCCACAAACACATCCTCGAAATCCACATCGGTATACCCCATGGTATGCAGCGCCGCTTCCACACCGTAATTGCTATTCTGAGGCTCCTGCACCACCGTCCGGATCATATCAGCGCCCCCGTAATGGTCGTGTATGTACATCATAAACAGATACGTCTGAATGTAATCCCTCCATTCCTGACCCCATATCAGCAAATTATCATCCGGCTGTGATGGAAATCCGGTAATCGGATCCGGCAGCCCGTAAAGCCACATCGCAAATTCGGCACAGCCTTCATCCACCCACGCTTCTTCGTTCACATCTTCGTTCCAATGGATCATGTGTTCCAACTCGTGCGCCAGTACCGACAACCGTGCCGGAGCCGACGGATTCAACGGATGGCAGGTCATGTAGAACATCTCCACTTCGTTGGAATGCCCTCCCTGCGCCACCGCCTGCGCTTCCGTCATCTGGTTAAAGACGGAAAAGTATCCGTCGAACACCGATCCCGCAAAACTCCCCAACTCCATATATAAGATGTACACATGGCGGTCGTTGTCGTGCTCGTCCGGGATGTCGCCGAAATGTTCCACGTCCAACTGCACAATCCCACGGTCTGGGAAATTCAAGGTGTGGTGTTCAAAATGCGCCATCACCGTGTCCACATCTGCCTGGTCCATGTGGATGTTCCACTGGTTGTCCGCCACAAAAATGTAGCTGGAATCCCCCACTGCGCGACAGGTCGCCGGAACTCGAATCCACAACGGCGGCATCACCGCCAAATACCACGCCCAAAACGTCATGGTATCCCCCACTTCCACATCCACCTCGTCCATTAAAGCACGCTGTGCCTTGACCTGGCTGTTCTCCGCACGAATCGCTTCCCAATCCAAATCCTTGGTCGCGTCTTTAATCACCGGAGTCAAACACACACCCCGTTCCGCGGGATATTCCCCAAAAATCACCCCCGACAACATCACGGTTGCCAAAACCACCCAAACCCAACGATTTTTCATTATCAATCCTCCTATTGTTAATCTACCCTCTTATGCGCGTTTAATTTCTTCCTTGACTTTCGTAATCACCGCTGGCACCTTCTTCTTCAACACATCGGAAAGTTCCTCTCCCGGATCGGTCAGCGCCGGCTCCACCCCGACCACCACCACTTCCGGCGAAATCCCCACATACTGCGCCAATTGAAGCGCCCCCACCAAATCCCTTCCGTTGTTGGCGCAAATCTTATCCCCATCCGATAACTTCTCCTCTTCCCCTAGGTTCTCATCCGGATACTCATCCTCTTCCGATTCGATGGGAAACAATTTTTCCAGATCCGACAATTTCCAAAGACTCACACTTCCCGGTTTCTCCCCTGCTAAAAACGTCCCCACAAAAATCACCCGATCTCGTTCATCCATCCACGGGATCAGCCCCAAACCGGATATCCCGCCCTCGATACACTCCACCGAATCCGGTACTCCCGCCTCCTGAATTTCTCGCACCACCATCAATCCCAATCCCTGATCGGAAAACAACGAGGTTCCTAATCCTATCACCGCCACCGGTTTTTCACTCATAATACATCCCTATGATACGCTTGACAACGCCTGCTACACTCCGATGAAGTAATTATCGTCCTGGTATGCGATCTTACGAATCTTGCCTGACTCTTCTAATTCATTCAATACCTTAGCAACACGATCACCATCGACACCGGTAATCACCGACACATCCTTCACCCGCCCCGGACGCTTCCGCACTACGTTCAACACCTGCATTTTAAGGTCATCCCCAGGTATCGCCACCGGCTGCGGTGACGCAATATCCCCCACCACCTGGGCTTCGGGACCGATCGCCTTCGCCAATTCTTTTAGCACTTCCGGCGACGCCGGCTCCACCTCGTTTTCCGGTGACGGTCGGCTGGCGGTATGAATCTGCACCCGTTCCACCTGCAATTCCCGAGCCGCCTTCGCCAACCCTTCCAATTCCTGCTCGGAATCGTTGAATCCAGCTATGATCAATATTTCCAGCCACATCTGCCCCCGATACTCCTGCCGCAGCAAATGCAGCCCGGAAATGATCAGATCGACTTTCATAGTTGATTCCGGGCGGTTCAATTTCCGGAACACCTTGTCGGACACCGCATCCAGCGATGGTAGCACTATATCCGCTTCCATTACATCGTCCCGCACTTCCGGCAGATACAACAGGCTGGAATTGGTAATCACCGCCACCGGAATCGACGTCATATCCTTGACTCCGGCGATCATTTCCCCCAGCCGGGCGTGCAGCGTCGGTTCCCCGGACCCGGAGAAGGTAATCACTTCCGGCATTCCCCTGCCCGATCCATCAGAAGACAAGTATCCGTGCAGTTCCCGAAGCACTTCCCCCTTAGGTACATAATCACACCGGCGTAACGTGCGCTGGGTGGTCTTGCCGATTTCGCAGTACACACAATTGAAGGTGCAGGTCTTCTCCCGCAGCACATCCACCCCCAATGATATCCCCAACCGCCGTGACGGCACCGGTCCAAATAAATACTTCATAATCAGTTACTCAAACGGCAACGCATCCCCGACACCATCCACATGTCCCACGCTTTCCAATACCAGCGGACGACGCTTTAACCCATACTCCCCTATCACAAACGCCGACTTCACCCTGGGAATTGCGCTGGCAATCACATCCTCACTATCCGCATGCACAATCGCCAACACGTCTCCCGCCTGCACTTCCGCACCCGGTTTCAAAAGCACTGTGATCCCCGCACCGGGATCGATTACGTCATCCACCATACGACGCCCGGCGCCCAGCATCACACTGGATTTACCGATTATCAACGCATCCACCCGTTGCACAATTCCACTCTTTTCCGCGGTGATTTCCCGTTGGTATCGCGCTTTCGGCAGCTTATCCAACTGCTCCAAAGCCACCGGATCACCTCCTTGCGCTTCCACCATCTCCTGCCACTTGGAAAATCCCTTACCTGACGTCAATAATTCCCTAAGCATCGATTCCGCTTCTTGTAGGGTTGAAGCTTTCCCCCCCAATACCAGCATCCGGCTACCCAATGCCATGGTCAATTCGATCAAATCATCCGGACCGGTGCCGGAGGACAATATCATGGCGCATTCCCGAATTTCCAGCGCATTCCCCACTTCCTGCCCCAACGGAGCATCCATATCAGTCACCAACCCCACTGCCCGCACGCCCATAGCATTGCCGTATTCCACCAACGCGCGACCCAGCACTCGCGCTTCACGCAGTTCCTGTAATACCGCCCCCGATCCGGTCTTGATATCAACCACCAGCGCCTGGGCGCCTTCCGCCACTTTCTTGGATAAAATACTGCTGCATATCAACGGCAGCGACTTTACCGTGACGGTAACATCCCTTAGAGAATACAATTTCCAGTCCGCTGGAACCAACGTATCGGTCTGGCTGATAATCGCCAGCCCGATATCCGCCACCTGCTGCTTGAATTTCTCCACCGTGACCACGGTCTGCAATCCCGGAATCGATTCCAGCTTGTCCAGCGTCCCGCCGGTATGCGCCAATCCCCGTCCCGATATCATCGGCACCGGCACCCCCGCTGCTGCCACCAACGGCGCCACCAAAAAACTCAGCTTATCGCCTACCCCGCCGGTGGAATGCTTGTCCACCGTCACTGCCCCTAAATCGGAAAAATCCACCACCACCCCGGATTCCACCATCGCCTGGGTCAGGTCGCGGGTCTCCCGGGTACTCATCCCCTGAAAATACACCGCCATCAACCACGCCGACACTTGATAGTCCGGAATGTTCCCGTTACTGAACCCGCTGATCAATCCCCGGATTTCTTCCGTAGTTAGTTCCTCTTCCCGCTGCTTCTTTTCAATCAGATCTATGACCATTAATCACCCAAGTTGTTACTCCTCAAACCTGACCACATCCCCCCGCTGAAATCCAACTCCTTCCACAACCTCACATTTCGCCGCTTTCCCATTCCCCAACGTGGGATCCACCACTTTGATCACCCCGATCTTATCCTCTTGTGAAAACAACACTTCCCCAGTAGCTGGATCGGTGATGGTTTCCCCCACCCGGAATACCGACATTTCCATATCCACCGCAAGCCCGGATTCCGCACCCTGGTTGATAATCACCGCATCTCCGGTCACCGCCGCCACTATCGCCTGCCACGGCACAAAGCTCACCTGTTCCATCAGCTTCACCACCGTTTCGTCAATCGCCGCCCGGGTTGCCTTTCCGATCAACGATTCATCGAACTCCTGCTGATCCTTAAACGCCCAATCAGCCCCCCCAAGACTTAACCCGGTTTTGGACTCTTCCTTCCGCACCGTCCCCGACCATTTGATCTCCCCGGAATTGGCATCCACCAACCGGACGTCCACCGCCACCGATGCCGACAGCGTTCGAGTCCCGATTTTAAATTTGCCAATCTGTGCTCCCCCTTTGCTCTCCTTGGCGCCAAATTCCGTCACCGATCCCATCACGATCAATTCCGCCCCCAACAACTGTCCGGCTTGCGCTGCCGTCTGTTCGGTAATCGCACCGGTCATTCCCAATCCCTGCTCCTGCATCACCGATTCCAATTGACCGCGCTCGAATATCCGGAACCGCCCGGACTGCACCAACGCCGTGGTCAGAATGTCCGACATCCCTTCCCCCACATTCTGTCCGGAATACCAATGGATCTTGTGATCGGTCTTATCCTCGAACCCGTACACCGCTAAGTTCCGCTTCAGCCCGTCTTTGACATGCTGCGCTTGCAATGCCCCCCCGATCACCAACAAGCAAAGCACCGTTATCAGAAAACCTCTGTATGCTTTCATACCTTCCTCCCTTTATGTGCTTGAATCTATAACACCCTTAAGTGACGATATTTTCAACTACTTGTTTAGTTTCACTCATATAATGCGCTGCTTGTTCCCGACTGGCGGCTTCGGCAAAAACCCTCAGTATCGGTTCGGTATTGGAAGCTCGCACCTGTACCCACCCGTCAGGCAGCACCCGCTTCAACCCATCCCGGTCGTCCAAATCATCCCCCGCCCACCGTTCCCGTAATCCGGACAACACCGTCTCAGCAGAAACATCACCCATCTTCATCTTTTCTTTGATAATAGTGTACTGCGGCAGATCACGAAACAACTGAGCGGATGTTTTCCCCGACTCCGCCAGCGACTGTAGAATCAACGCCATTCCCACTGCGGCATCCCTTGCAGTATGCACTTCCGGAAACATCACCCCCCCGTTGCCTTCCCCACCGATCACCGCCCCAGTTTCCTCCATCGCTGCTGCCACATGGCTTTCCCCCACCAGACTCCGCGTTACAGGCGCGCCGTACTTCGCCGCTACATCATCCACCGCACGGGTAGTGGACAAATTAACCACCACTGGTCCCGGCTTTTTTCTCAACACATAATCCACCGCCGCCGTCACGGTATATTCTTCCCCCACCGCCTTCCCATTGCCATTGACCACCGCCAAACGGTCGCCATCCGGATCCAGCGCAAATCCGATATCGGTTTTTTCCTTTCTCACCAAATCACTTAACTCCCCCAATGCCTCAGGCAACGGCTCCGGATTCCGGTGGAATTCCCCGGTGGGCTCGCAGCCGATGGGAAACACCTGACATCCCAACGCTTCCAATAGCCGCACTATCAGCGGTCCCCCCGCGCCTCCAACCCCATCTACCGCTACTTTGAATGCCCGATCCCAGATCCTCGACCTCTCCACCAACGAACACCCCAACACCGCATGCACATGCAATTCCAACGGGTCGGAAATCACCGAACAAGATTGCGACTTATCCTCTATAAAATCATCACCACCACCATGAAAGATTTCCTGTATCGCCGCCCCTTGTTCGACATCCAGAAATCGTCCCCGATGGTCGAACAACTTCAACGCATTCCATTCGATCGGATTATGGCTGGCGGTCAAAGCGATTCCTCCCACCGCATCCACCGTCTGTTCCGTCCACAGTTGAATGGTGGGCGTGGCTGTAATTCCCAAATCCGTTACGGTACACCCCGACGCCGTTAATCCCGCAATGGCAGCCTGTTTCACCATCTCCCGACTCGGTCGCGAATCCGTGCCCAACATCACTGATCCACCGCCCAGCCACTTGCCAAATGCCGCCGCATACCGCGTCACCACCTCCGGAGTCAAGCTGTCTCCCACTATCCCCCGAATCCCAGCCACACTGATCATTAACTCGGACATTTTGTTGTCTACGTTACCCTATATATTTAAATGCAGTATCCTGGAATTCGTCAATAACTCTGCACCGGTTGCGGTTACCAACACATCGTTTTCCAAACGGGTGCCTCCGTGGTCGAAATCCACGCAGCCCGGTTCGATGGTAAAAACCATTCCCGCTTCCAACGGCGTTTCCACCCAATCTTCCAACATGCTGGGGTCGGTGGGTTTCTTCGCAATGCCAGGTCCTTCGTGGACATCCAACCCGATGCCATGTCCAAGGGAATAGGGCATATTCAATCCTTCGGCTTTCATACTATCGAGCGCTTCCTCACAGATCTCATGGGCAAAGGCTCCAGGCTTAATCCGTGAAATCGCCTGGTCATGAATGCGTTTTGTGGTGTCGATCATTTTCTGCTGTATCGGATTCAACTCACCGAACAACATGGGAACCGTCACGTCGGTAACATAGCCTTCCCACAACATTCCGAAATCGATCAAGGCAAGTCCTTGTTGCACAAGCGGTTCGGTGGATGCCGGTGGGTAGTTGTGAATCTGAGCTGACCGAGTTGCATTCGCTACCAGGGTTTCGAAGGCGGGTTTTTCCGCGCCCAGTTTCCTCATTTCGTTTTCCAGGAACAGAGCCAGATCCACTTCACGGCAATCAGGATTTTCTTCGATAAACGGTTGAATCATATCGACCAGTCTGGTTGTCTGGCGGCAGCCCGCCCGGAGAACTTCGATTTCATGCGCTTCCTTGACACGACGCGCCTTGGAGATTGCATGCCCGACACCCTTGGGATCACAGACAATCTTTACCGCTTCGAATTCCTCCTGGATTTTAACCACCTTATGATAAGATTCATTAGGCAGGATTTCCAGCGTGAATTTCTGTCCCAGCCTGCTTCTCATCGCATGAGTGCGTGCCATACGGAAGGATCGTTCGAAATCCTGAACATCCAGCATCTCATCGACCTGTGCCATATTCCCCGCTAATTCCAAATCCCAGGGTATCAGCGTGATAGTTTGATCCGAATAAAGTATCAATTCAGCATCCGTGGGCAGACCGGTCAAGTATCGAAGTGCCGAATCTCTTTTCTGCTCGAAGTCGGTGATTAATACCGCATCCACTCCGCGACCCTGCATGGACTGACAGATGTTCCGTAGCTTTTGATCCGTGACTACTCTCAAAATGTGCTCCGTTCTATGTAATTTCCAGGTTTTATCCTGCGAAAAAATCAGCAATTTCGGTGGCTGACAGGCAATTTAAGACGTGCTTGGCTTCACAACCACCTTTTCGGGCAATTCCCACCCCATAACTCACGTCATCCAGCCCGTCCATTTGGTGCGCATCCGGATTAATCGCAATCTTCACCCCCCGTTCCCGTGCCAATGCATGATACCGCCAGTCCAAATCCAACCGGTAAGGATGAGCATTCAACTCCACCGCAATATCCTTTTCCGCACACTTGTCCAACACCCGCTCCATATCCAATTCATACCCTTCCCGCGCCAACAATAACCGCCCGGTGGGATGCCCCAAAATCCGTACATGGGGATTATCCAACGCCTTCAATATTCGCGTTGTTGCTTCCTGTTTATCCATCCGGAGCTTGTTATGCACCGACGCAATCACAAAATCGAACGACCTTAAAATCTCGTCATCGTAATCCAGACTGCCGTCTATCAACACATCCGCTTCGATCCCCGCGAACACCTTAAACGGTGCCAGCCGGGCATTCATCCGGTGGATTTCCCTTTGCTGTTCCTGGATTTCTTCCGGCGTCAATCCCCCGGCGTATGCCGCCGCCTGGCTATGATCGGCGATTCCTAAATAAGTCCATCCCCGCCCCATCACTGCTTCCGCAAACTGCCTTAAGGTATGATGCCCGTCCGAATAGGTGGTATGGACGTGCAAAATCCCCTGAACGTCATCCAACGTTACCAAATCCGGCAACGCATCTTTCTGAGCCAATGCCACCTCAGCATGACCTTCACGCAGTTCCGGCGGTATCCAATGCAGCCCCAGCACCTCATACACCGTTTCCTCACCCGTCACATTCAACGCGGTCAAATTCTGCATCAGATAAAATCCATCTATCTCCATGCCTTTGGATATTGCCAATTCCTCAAGTAGTTTCAAGTGGTCTTTACTGCCGGTGGTCTGAACCAATGCCATCCCGAACTGCGACGGCGTACACAAAATCAACTGCACCTTCAAGCCCAGTTCGCTACGCACCGTCACGGTATCATTGCTGCGTACTTCCACCGTTCCGTTTGGCATCGCCGCCACAAATTTGTCCATAATTGCATCATAATTCGTCGGATCCGCCGATGCCAGCAAATCCAAATCCCCCACCGTCTCGCAATGCCTGCGTACCGATCCGGTCACTTCCGCCCACATCACCTGAGGATCATCCTGCAGCATGGGCAGCAGCATGCGCACGTGCTGAAACGCCACCGGCAGCCGCCGCCGATCCCTGGTGCGGCGCAGGAATTCCAGCCCTTCTAAGATGCTTTCCTGCATCTTCGACCCGAATCCCGGAAGCTCCACTAACCGGTTCTCCAGACAGGCATATTCCAACTCTCCCGGTCCGGAAATCCCCAACTGCTCGTACAACGTCTTGACCCGCTTCACCCCCAACCCCTGCACCTTTAGCAGCTCCAACAGCCCCGACGGCACCTTCGCTTTCAACTCATCAACCGCCCCAAGCGCACCGGTATCGGCAATTTCGCCAATCGTTTCCAGCATCCCTTTGCCGATCCCTTTCATCGCACCCAACTCCCCCGATTCAATCGCCTTCTCCACCGGTACGGTCAGACCCAACAGCATCCGTGCCGCATTGTGATAAGCTCGCACCTTGAACGGATTCTCTCCCGCCAGTTCCATCAACACCGCGGCTTCTTCCAACACCGCCGCTATTTCTTTCCCTTCCATCTTATCCTTTCAACAACCGAATCAGTTCCCGGCAAAACGCCGGCAGATCGTCCGGCGTCCGCGACGTAATTAAATTCCCGTCCACCACCACTTCCCGGTCCACCCAGTTAGCGCCGGCACAAGTTAAATCATCCTTGATCGCCACATAGGACGTCAACGTTTTGTCCTTGGCAATCCCCGCGGATACCAACACCCACCCGGCATGGCAGATCGCCGCCACCGGCTTTCCGGCATCGTTGATTCCCCGTACTAAATCCAATATGTAAGTGTGCTGCCGTAACCGGTCCGGCGCCCATCCTCCGGGAATCACCACCGCATCGAATTGGTCGGCACTAACTTCCGACGCCATTGTATCCACCGTAATCGGATACCCCCACTTGCCTATGTAATCGGGACCGGTGATAGTTCCCACCGTCACCACTTCGGCTCCGGCTTCGGTCAAGCGCAGTTTCGGATACCACACTTCCAAATCCTGGTAATCCGCCTCCACCAGAAGCGCTACCCTCTTCCCTTCCAACTCCATTATCATTATCCTCCCTGCTAAGAACTCATCACTATGTCCAAAAACCCTTCCGGATCCTCCAGCGTTTTCAGCGCCACGTCCGGATTGCTTTTCCGTAATTCCTCCACTGAGTACATCCCGGTCGCCACCGCTATTGTCTTAGCGCCGATCGCTTTCCCCGACGATATATCCTTGCCCGTATCCCCAATCACCCAGGTGTTCGACGGCTGAAACTCCGTATTCCAATGCTTGCGAGCTCGTTCCACGGCAATTTTCAGCACTTCCACCCGATCTTCCGCATCGCTGCCGAATCCCCCCACCGGGAAATAATGATCCACCCCATGAAACTTCAACTTCTCCCGCCCGGAGATTTCCAAATTCCCGGTCCCCAACGCCATCGCTACCCGGTCATCCTGGGACAACATCGCCAATAATTCCCTCACACCCGGTAGCAACCTGGCGCTGGGAGTATTCTGAAGTTCCTCCCGAACCAAAGGGAAATACCGTTCCTGGAATTCCTGAAACAGCCTGGGAAAATCAGTGGTTTGGATACCGCCGGATTTAAGCATTTCCCGGAAAATCTGAGCGTCCGTCATCCCATACGGTTGTTTGACACCCGGTCCCACATCGACACCGGTCAACCCGACAAACGCCGCCCCCAGAGCTCTTCCCGAGGCGCCGCCGCTTAATGTCAGGGTCCCGTCGATATCAAAGATCAATAATACCTTAGGTTTCAATCCGCTGCCCGTCATTTCCCACCAATCATCATTTCGCACACTTTGAATGTAGGCGACGCCACCGTGGACCGCCATTCCAAATCATCCGCCACCTGATCGATATCCCGCCACAAATCCTTCAGATTCCCGGCAATGGTAATCCCCTCCACCGGATACGCCAACTCCCCGTTTTCAATCCACAAACCGCTGGCGCCCCACGACACATCCCCGGTCACCAGATTGACACCGCTGCCCATAATCCTGGTCAAAAACAACCCATTCTCGACCGATCCAATCAGCGTTTCCCGGCTGACATCTCCCGGTGCAATATACAGATTCATCGGTCCCACTCCAGGCAGCGAACCATAGGAACGATGCGCATTTCCGGTGGGCTCCGCCCCGGACAATCTGGCGCCGCGCACATCATACAAATATTGCGTCAGTTTTCCCTTATCCACCAGCACCTTCTTTGTCACCGGAATCCCCTCATCATCCACCGCCTGCGAGCCCAGTTTCCGCGGCATCTGCCCGTCATCGATCACCGTAACCAGCTTCGAGGCAATCCGCTTCCCCAATTGATCCAGCAGATAGCTGGCACGCTTCCGAACCATTTCTCCGTTCATCGCGGAAAACAACACCCCGAGAACCTGCGATGCCACCGGAGCCTCAAATATCACCGGCGCCTTGACCGTAGCCACCTGCTGCGCCCCCAACATCTGCACCGCTCGCCTGCCCGCCTCCGCCCCCACTTCTTGCACGGAATCCAAATCGTCCTGATGCCGCGCCTGCGACCACCACCAACCCCGCTGCATCTGACCATCCTCTTCCGCAACCGCCTGCCCCACAATCGCCACTCCCGTCCCCCGGAACCCATGCGACAATCCTAATGTGTTCGCAATCACCACTTCTTCGTCGCTGTCACTCCAATCAGCTCCCCCGGACCGTCGAATCCGGGGATCCGCCGACAGCATGGCACTCTCCAATTCCAACGCCCGGTTGATTTTATCCTCTACCGAAATCTTCGCTAAACCGTCATCCACCAAATCCAAATCGTCCCCGGGCGGTATCACCGTTTCCCATAATCCATGTCCCGGGTCCTCCGATGCTTCTTTCGCCAACGCCACTGCCTGCTCCACCACCGACGTCAATGACGTTTCCGCCACATCACAGGTATGCGCAAATCCCAGCCTGCCGTCCTGAATCACTCGTACCCCAAGACCTCGGGTCACCTTCCGGCGCACCGTCTCCACTTCCCGTTCCCGGACGGTAACCCTGTCCTCCTGGGTGCGCCGGGCGAAAACATCTGCGGTTTTGATTCCCCGCTTCTTTAGCTCTTTCAACACAAACTGCGTAATATCAATAAGTTCCGAATTATTGCCCTGCATAAATTTCCCGTTTGTTAAACTCGTTTATTAAATGTGAATGCCATCATACCAATGCCGATCCCGCAATCGCGGTACCGCCCACTGTGATTTCCCGAATCCGTAAATGCGGCTGTCCCACACCCACAGGAACATGCTGCCCTCCCTTTCCACACATACCCAATCCCGGATCCAACTCCAGATCGGATCCCACCATATCCACCTGCTTCAACACCTCCGGTCCGTTCCCGATCAAGGTTGCCCCCTTCACCGGTGCGGTGGGTTTCCCGTTCTCTATCAGATACCCTTCCGTCACATTGAACACAAACTGCCCCGATGCGGTGTCCACCTGCCCACCGCCGAATTTTACCGCGTAGAATCCCTTCTTGACCGACTGCATTATTTCCTCCGGATCGGTATCTCCCGCCTCCAGAAACGTATTACTCATCCGGGGAATCGGCGGATGTAAGTAAGTCTCACGCCTGCCGTTACCGGTCAACGGCAAACCCATCAATGTCGCGTTCAACCGGTCGGTCATAAAAGTCCGCAATATCCCTTTTTCGATCAGCACCGTGCGCTGGGCTTCCGTGCCTTCGTCATCCAATCCAAACGATCCCCGGTGTCCCGACATGGTTCCGTCGTCCACCACCGTACACAATTCCGATGCCACCTGTTCCCCAATCTTCCCCGCATACATGGTGATGCCTTTTCGAGCGGCATCGGCTTCCAACCCATGCCCCACCGCTTCGTGCAGCAGCACTCCCGCCCATCCGTTTGCCATCACCACCATCTGCGGACCGGCAGGCGCATCCTGGGAATCCAGCATGGTCACTGCCTGGCGCACCGCTGTCCGGCCCACTTCCTCTGGATCAACCCGGTCGAACAACTCAAATCCCATCTGGGCGCCGGCACCATGAGATCCTGCTTCCCGGCGTCCATTGGCTTCCACAACCACATTCACCATCAGCCGCAGAATCTGTCCACAGTCTTCCACCCACAACCCTTCCGAATTGCAGATCATCAATTCCCGCTTGACGTCTCGGTAGTGCACATTCACCAACACGATCCGGGAATCCTCAGCCCGAGCTGCTGCATCCGCCCGCGATAACAGCGCGGTTTTCCTTGATATCGGAATACCCTCACAATCCTGCTCCACCGGGGATTGCACCGGACATTTAGTCGCAGAATCAGGCAGCGCCGCCGAAACATCTCCACCGGAGGAATCCGCGATGCGACTGGCGGTATCAGCGGCAGCTAACAGTGTATCCTTTGACAACTCATCCGATGCCGCATATCCGGTGCGTTCCCCCTTAATCACTCGAATACCGGCACCCAACCGCACCCCGCTTTCCGCCTCCCGAATTCGCCCTTCTTCGAACACCGCACCGGTGGTGGTCAATCGCTGCACATACAGTTCCGCGAAATCCCCGCCCCGAGACAACGCAGCCTGGATCACCGACTGCGCCATTTCCTGATCTAAAAACGAATAATATCCTTCCGGCAAATCCTGCGTCCTCCTAAATGTTATCGTAGTTGCTAAAACTTAGAATATACGAAATTTAATTACTGCAATCAACTCTAACTATCTGAATTTTCCCTATGAATCGTGCTACCACCTCTCCGCAGTTGGCAGTTTTTTTGTTCGGATTCCGCATGTACCCAACACAAACCCTGTCCGGCGCCCGACGGACTACAAGCTGTTGTGATAATCACAATCCCCTAAACATTTTCGTGCTGTCAGGTGGGGAATCGTGATTCGTTGACACCTGACAGCACGGAAACAAATATCGAACTCCCGCACTATTTAGATTATTAATCATCACCGGTGGGACCGCCGTGCCCGATCAAATCGAACGGATTGACCACCGCGGACGCAATATTGAACAGGTGCGCACTCACCCGCTTAAAATACCGTGTCGCCAGCACCGAAACCACCGCATCACGAGAACCAACCGTATCCGACTCGGTAACCTGCTTGATAAAGGCGTCGCAATCCTTTTTCAGCGAGTTATGCTCATCCATCACCCGCTTGCCGGGTTCAGGTTCGCCCTGAAAAAACGCAACCTGGGCGTCGTGGAACATCCCATGCACCCGGTCGTAAAATGCCGTGGCTTCGTGATGAGCCTCACTGGTGCGAAACGGTGCTCCATGCAAATCAACCAGCTCGAAAATATTCTTGGAATAATCACCGATCCGTTCGATGTGAACAATCACACCAGTCATTATCAACGCGGATAACACGTCCTCCCTGGGGTTAATTGTCAAATGCTCGAGCACGTTTCGCCGCACCTTGATATCGTGCTGGTTGATTTCCTGATCCCGTTGATAAATATCATAGGTTAGGCTTTTATCATTCAGGAAATGCTCCGACACATCCACAAACAAGGTGTGCGTCAACTTGAACATGTTTTCCATATGGTCCAACGCCTGCTTCATCAAGCTCTGCCTGGTCCATAAGTTTAAGAATTTTTTGAACATTACTACCTCCCCCCGCCGAACAAGAAAATCAATGTCAGCGGGATTATGAAAAACACAAACAAAATATATGCAATCGGGTAAAACTTGTTTTTGTACGCCAACCAACCTAACCAGCGGCTGATGGCAATCGGGATTGCCTTCAACGGATAGAAGATTACAATCCCGGTTACGTTAAAGTAAAAATGCGCCAATGCGACTGTGATAGCGGCTGGATTTTGGGTCACCAATGAAGCCAACAAGGCGGTAACTGTGGTTCCTACATTGGCTCCCAACAGGAACGGAAATACAGCAGGCAGCGAAAACAATCCGCCGGCAATCAATGGAACCACCAACGAAGTAGTAATGGAACTACTCTGCACGATTGCTGTGATGACCATCCCCAACAAAATCGACAATATAGGCCACTTCAACATAAAACGATCCAGCACATTCTCAACTCGCTTCATCAAAATCCCCCGCAGGACTTTGACCATCATCGCCAGAGTAAAGAACAACACCGCCAATGACAACACCAGCATCACAATTCCCGGTCCGGGAAATGGCAAAATGCCCTTGGTAACTTCCATTATTACATGTACTACCGGCTTTACCGCAGCATTCAAGGGGCTGATTGCGGTAAATCCACCCATTCCTTCGAAAATCTTCTCCGTGCCGGATGCTAAGTATTCCAGGAAATGGGTGGACAGCTCAATTGGCAGCAGTACCGCCACCGCCAACACGTTGAAAATATCGTGCAGAATAGCTCCACTGAAGGCGCGTTGGAATTCAGCTTTTCGTGTGATGTGTCCCAGAGACACCAAGGTATTCGTGACCGAGGTGCCAATGTTGGCGCCCATTACAATCGGGATTGCTGCTGTTAGTGGTATCGCTCCAGCCGCCACCATCCCCACTAAAATCGAGGTAGTGAGCGATGAACTCTGGACTAAACTGGTCGTTAAAATCCCAACAAACAACCCGACAAAAGGGTTGGCAGTGGTTCGAATCAGCATCTCCGCTAAATCGCTCCCAAAGTACTTGAATCCGACGCCAATCCCTTTGATGGCGAAGAAAAATAAGTACAACAAACACATTATTTTAATAATCGTGGTTGCGTATTTTAACCACTTCATAAGTGCTCTCTCCGGGTGTAGGTTTCTTAACCGATTTGCACCGATTGCTCACATAGTAAAATAGGGTTTGGAGATGATTTTGAGAGAACTATCTACTTTCTATTTGTTTATTTATAATATAATTCCGGACGGCGGTCATCCCAAAGATGGTTGCCGGGTGTGATCTGTTTGTCCCGTGCCACTGATATATCAATTTCCGTGACTTTAGCTACTGATTCTTCTTCAGTTGCGGAAAGTAACAGCGTACCGTGAGGGTTGTAAGAAACACTTTGACCGATGAAATGGTAGGAAATATCACCGGCTGATTCGCCGCCGGTACGGTTGGATGTTATTGTAAATACACGGTTTTCGATGCTGCGAGTGCGCATGGCGAGCGGGGCATGGGGAAGCACCAGATTGGCTGGATGTGCAATAATATCAGCGCTTTGTATGGAAAGGCTGCGGGCAGTTTCCGGATAAATCCAATCATAACATATCATTATCCCCACATTTGCCTCACCGATTTTCCACACACGCGGAGGATCATTTCCCGGCGTAAATGCAGTTTTTTCACGGTGAAACAGATGAATTTTCCGATAGACACCCACCACATCTCCAGCACTGGAAATCGCAATGGCGGAATTGTATATATTATCGTCACTTAACTCGGGAAAACCGGCGACAAAAGCGGAATTTAGGCGGGCAGCCAACTCTTGTAACCTCTGTATTGACCTACCATTAGGAACTGATTCCGCCCACTTAAAAAGTTGATCGCGGTCGCGAAACAGGTAACCGGAAGTGACTAATTCCGGTAATACCCAGAGGTCGGCAGCCTGCGAGCCGATGAGATCGCCCGCCCGGTCTATGTTTTCCGGACCTGCGCCCCGTTCCGGTGAAAATTGTACGAAGCCTACTCTCATGAAAAAAACTGAAAAAATCTGGAAAAAATGAAAAGAAAACGAAAAGAAATAGAAAAAAACCGGTAAAAAACAGCGAAAAAAATGACAAAGCGTAATTCTATTACACGTAATAGAATTACACAAATCGGCGAGTTACGCTTGACGTTTCAGAATCATGATGTTGGAGCCGAACACCTCGCCGATGCCACAAACCTGCCACCCTTCGATTTCCTTGTCGGCGATGATCGATTCCGCCTTTTTCCGGTCTTTCAGCAGGACGGAAATCATTTCATGGTGGTAAGCGCTGCCGTCGTTGACCATCACAAGTAACACGTTTCCAAACACTTCCCCCAATGCGGCAACACTCCAGCCTTCCTGTTCGGCGCCTTCGATGAGCGTGGCTAAGCCCTCTCTGCTTTTCCACATGGCGGGGATGATTTTGTGTTCCATGGTTTTCCTAAGGATTATTCGAAAAGTTGACAAGTTAACAAGTTGGAAAGTTAGAAAGTTATGTCGGCTTTCTTCGTAACCCGATATAAGGTGCCCCCCCTTTTATTCCCCCCCGGAAACCAGGGGGGGAGGTCTGGATCCCGCATCTAGTGCGGGATGACAGTTTGCGAATTGTTATTCCGGGAAGCCGGGGGCGGTGTGGGTGGCGGAGGTGGATCGATGTAACCATCCGCCGATTATGTCCTCTCCCGCCACGGTACGACGTAACCGGTTTATGGCGTTTTCCTTGAAGGCATCATCATTAAATTCAATGCCATAGATCAGCTCGTAGAAGATGATGCGTTTGGCATTAAAGGCGACGCGCTTCCGGAAATTATCGTCAGTAATAAGATGGTAATTTCTTATGATTATGTCAAGGAAATCCTGTCCGAATTCCGAGAGTAAACAACAGAAATCCCAGGCGGGATCACCGAAATTCGTTTCCTCGAAGTCTATGATTCCACAGATTTTATCAGCGTCCGGGTCGATCAGGATATTAGAACCATCGAAATCACCGTGAGTAAGCACTGGCTCGAACTGGTACACATGCTCGTTCGCCATGAATTCCTGGAACAGGGACCGGGTCCATTTCTGCAGGGATCGATCGAGGACCGGGAAGGCGACTTTTTGCATTTTGTTATAGAAGTCGGTGAGGAAGAATTTGTATTGATTGGGGCGGAATTCGGTGGTGTGTTTTTCCAGATCGGGGGATCGGGGAACGCGGTGGAGTTCAGTCACGATGGTGCCGATTTGGGACGCTAAGCGTTGGAGTTGATGAGGTTTCAATTGGCAGCTTTCCAAGCCTATACCGGGCAGCTTCCGGTAACCTGCCACCGGATAGGGGAATTGGGAGCAGCCGTCGGATTGGTAGATATATTCGGGGATGGGTGTGGTGAAGTGGTTTTTTAGAATCCGGCAGATTTGGATTTCGTGGAGGAGGACATCGCCGGTAAAGCCATGGGGGAATTTGAAGACCAGGTGGTGGTTGATTTCGAAGACGCGGTGGGTGCCGCCGCCCAGGAATCGTATAG
>CBDVBD010000008.1:0-42206 GCA_965372135.1 uncultured bacterium
TAATGTCAATATTCATACCAATGTTCATATATATTTAAATCAGGCAAAAAAAAACCTTCCAAATGTAGGAAAGTTTTCTGATTGCAGGTACTTTGTTATACCAGACACGATAACAATTGGTAAAGAACAACACCGGTTTAGCGGAAAAATAGACCGCTCAATGAGGCAAGAATTACCGCCTATAAAACGGTTTTATGCCAGTATATCATTAATCACCCTTTCCGCCGTGATCGACAGAACATCCTGTTGCTGATAAACGCCTGTGACTTGGCGATTACGTGCTAATTGGATTTTATCGCTACGCACATCCGGAACATCCCGGGCGATGGTTGTGGCTGTGCTTGGGGATTTCTCACTTTGAATTACTGATTGGATAGTATCAGAAGCAAGCAGCTTATCCGCGACTTTACCCAGGGTATCTTCCTGGAAGTAGAATCCGCTTGCCACACGTTTTTTCGCGGCTTCGATGCGGGCGAGAGATTCCTGAGAAACGGCGCTGGCACGGGCTTTCAGGTCTTGGAATTCCTGGTTGAGCGCCTGAGCGCGGCTGGAGATTTGTACTGCGTCCCCGCCGGTTTTTGTTTCTGTCTGGAGTTTTTCTTGAGACGGAGGAACAGGTTCGCCCTTTAGCTTTTTCTGGTGGGACAGTTCCTTGGGTCCGACAGATTGAATGACTTCCACAGCCAATTTATCACCTCATGCGTAAATAATTAATGCTCTACTTTAAGTATATCGGCACCTTTAGATGAACCTTTAGCGATTTTATAAAAGTTTTTTCCGATTCCGATCAAACCAGGAGATTAACGACTCCGTTGCTAAACATAGGAATTGGAGCGGCTTTTTGGCTCGGCGAACCTGATTTGGAGTCGGCATCTGTTTCGGGACGAGTCACCACGGTGGTTTCGCCGCCCTCCACATATATCTTCCCACACTCAGGGCAAATTCCGTGCCTTATGTCCACGTGCACCGAGACCACTTCCTGCCCTTCTCGTTCCGCTTTTTGGGTTTCATGGGTTACATGTTCCCGTTCGTGACTCCAGATTGCCGCTTCGGCATTTTGCGGGTCCACCTGGGTGGGTGTTTGGAACGATACGGATGGATCGGACGACCGGTCTTGGTACTTTCGATTGCTGCAAGTTTCACATTCTTCAGACGGATTGCTTGAAAGCAACTGATCCGCCTGCTTTGTGTTCTGCGCAGCAGCACCGAGCGCCAAAATGTTGATATCCGCGGTACTATATGTCGATATTCCCGGTATCATGGGAGAAACAACTTCCACAACTGAAATGCCTATCAACGGGTGGAAAGGGATGATAAGAAAAGGTTAGAGTATTGGCTAAATAACGGGGAATTTCGAGATTAAGCCCTTTTGCTAAGGTGTTGATCCGTGCGCTTAGGGCATTGATCAATTTCTGCATTTTTCGCTGTTCCTGCGAATTTTTTCGGAGAGCCTATCTGGTCCAGCATTGATTTCAGCTTGGACCCGGCGTTGTTCCTGAGCTACAAAATTTATAGTAAAATCTCTAATTTCCGAACAATAATCAACACTTAACCAATCCGTTTATCTGCCTCCTCCGACACTGCCGAGAGGTAGTTAACATCGATATAATTAGGGTTGGACAACCGGATATTCCAAAACAGATATTGATCTGCAGGGATTCGGGTTGCCGGTCTAATCTACCTTTAATTTATTAAACAACTCGTCCCATGCCTCTCTGAGACCTGTGAGAATTTCAATGACCACATCTAAGGGTTCTGTTGAGTTTTCCAAGTTCGCTTTGGAAAGCTGTTTGGTTAAATAGAAGTACAGATTGTTCAATGATTGAGCCACGTCGCGACCTTCGCCGAGGTTTAAAGAATTACGGAGTTCGGCGACGGCGGCGAATGCGCGATCTATACATAAGCCCTTACCCTGAGTGTCATCCGCCAAGATACGTTTCCTGGCTTCCTTGGCGAAACGGATGGCACCGTCGTAGGTCATCAAAATCAACTGTGGTTGTCCAGCAGTGTTAAACTGTACAGCCTCATATTCCGAATATGGATTCTTAGGCGCAGACACGCCACCTCCCTGCCCACAGGGCGTTTATCCGATCTATGTTACGACAAGCTCGATTAAGCCAAACTATGTCCCAATCCTAACCTAATATGCTGGATAGGTACTGTGATTGGGTCTGTAATTGAGATAATGCAACTTCGAGATTCGTAAATTGCCGGCGATACATTTCTTCGCGTTTTTCCAATCGTTCTTCCATATTCTCGATCCGGTCGCTTAAGGAGCTGATCCGGGCATTCAATTCCTCAGTGGCGAAATGTACGTTACCGTCGAGTGGGTCGTTGATATCACCGAGCTGGGTGCCCAAATCGGCAAAGACACCGATACCCAGCCGGATGGTAGCCGTCACTGTCCCACCTCCGCCGCTGGGAGGGTCAAAGCCTAAGATCAATCCTTCTGCAGCGGTACCGTCAGCACCGGTGATGATTAGACCATCTACGACTGCGGCGATGCCGTCAATAGTGGCGGCGGTGATGTTTCCTTCCGCATCGTAGGTGATCTCCACATCATGTGTGCCGGCATGAGTGGCAGACGTTCTCGATTGGTAGATAACGGACGATTCGGAACTGTAACTGTTCTCGATGAACAGGTTAACTACGCTTTCGAAATCCTCCGTCAGGGCATCTGACAATTCGGTGGAGTCCACCGATAACATCCCGCCGGCGCCTATGGATATCCCGATTTCCACCAAACTGGATACCGTGGCATCATCCGATAATCCCTGCACCATGGAACTGATGATAGACTGCACGGTACTTCGGATGGAGCCGACGGTGGGATCGCCCAATAACGGCTGGGCAAATTCATCTTCCTCATCGTAGGATGTGGCGGCTTGGATAGTAGCCATCAGGCTGTTGTAAGCGTTGACGAAATCGTTGATCTGGGTTACTACTGCCGCTGTGTCGTTAGACACCGTGACAGTGACCGTGGTGTTTTCGTCCGCGCTCAACAGGTCTAGTGTCACGCCTTCGATGATGTCGGTGATAGTGTTTGACGACTTGGTCATGTAGATGCCGTCCACCCGAATACGGGCGTCGGCAGCCGCTTGAAGAGTGGGGTTATAAACGTCCACATCCCAAGTGTCGCCGCCCACCAGGTCCTCACTGCTACCCACGTCGAAGGTTAGTGTAACCCCTTCCGCCACCGTGAGTTCCTCTCCGGCGTATCCGGAAGGGATGATAAAACTGCCGCTACCACCGGCACTGTCTGTCCAGTTTATGGTGATATCGGCAGCTCCTACGGTATAGTGGGTACCGGTGGTCCCACCGACGGTGAAGGAAAAGGTCTTGTTATCAGTGCCGGAATAGCTGGCGGATCCTCCGATGGACACGTGGGACGTCCCGCCCCAACTGGATGATTCTTCCGGACTATCGATAAGGGTATTGGCGAAATCGAGGCTGGTGGGATTGGAGGTGATGCTTATCACATTCTCCTCTCCGGTTTCCGTCGATGTCAACACCAACCGATACTCGTTCTCATCTGACCCGTCGTTCAGGACAGTAGCTGTAATCAGGTTGTCGTTATCGTTGTCCCGGTTGATCAAGTCCGCCAGTTGGTTCAGGGTGGTACTCCCGTCGATGTCATCATCGTCGATGGTGATAGTATCGGATCCTATGGTGATGACCATGTCACCACCGCTGTCTCCTACCGGGGTTGTGTCCGCATCCACCCATCCCTGGCAGGCAATTTTATGTGCTCGAGCCAATTGTTGCACGACCACTTCATAACTGCCGGGAGTTGCGGAAGCAGAGGCGGTTACACCCAGGATGGTGCCGTTGGAAGACGACGCCGATTTCTGGGCAAATTCCGATAGGACGTCCAATGCTTGCACCGTACTCTGCAATGACTGCAGCTGTCCTTGGATAGAACTCCAGCGCGACAACCGAGATTGCAGATCCGCCTGCCGATTTTCCAGCAAGTTGATAGGTTGCCTGTCTATTGCGAGCAACTGCTGGATAGTGGATTCCCAATCGATCCCGGTAGCCAAACCGGTAAAATAGGTATCAGGCATGGATTTAAGCCTCCTTTGTGGAGGTGACGACTGGAAAAACGCTTCAGGCGTATGTACCGACTATTAACGTCAATGTCAAAGAAGTCTCCCACGGCATCAAGATCAATCTGATGCCGGGTTTGCTTCCAGGGACGTGCCTCTAAGGTACCGGCGGGGTTGATTTACCGCGCCGGCTGTCCAGGTGGCATAAGCCCCTCAGGGTCGGATACTACCATAATCCGACCCCGGTTGCTATTATCCCAATATTCCCGCTACCATAGACGGAACCATGTTTGCCTGTGTCAGCATGGAGATTCCGGTCTGCAACAAGATCTGGGCACGAGTGAAGTTCATCATCTCTTGTGCCATATCAGCATCACGAATCATGGATTCAGACGCAACGGCGGATTCCTGGCTGACTTGCAGATTCATAATTGTATTCTGCAAGCGTTCAACCAGCGATCCGATGAAGGTTCTCTCCACGTCCTTGGAATTGATAGCAGTGATGATGTTCGCTAACGAACCCTGCGCTGATCCAGTGGTGCAGACATCCAGACTTGCCAGTCCGAGATGGTCAGCAGTCATGCCACCGAGGTTGACGTAATAGTAGTCGTCACCGGCTACGTTGTTGCCGCCGATGTGGAACTTGATGGCTGCCGCATTGGCAGTAGTGGTCACCTGGCTGTATCCCAGCGCCAAGCAGGTCCCGGTATTATCAGTGGTGGAAGCCCTGGCACCGTTGATTAGGTGCGCGCCGTTATATGTGGTAACATTGGCGATCCGAGTGATTTCAGATTTCAGCTGCTGGAACTCCACGTTTGCCACCTGACGGTCCAATGTAGTCAAGGCTCCGTTGGATGCCTGAACGGAGATGGCTCTCATACGGATGAGCTTTTCGTCGATTACGGCTAAGGCGCCTTCAGCAGTCTGAAGCATGTTGACGTTAACGTTTGCGTTCTTTTCTGCTTCCTGCATACCGCTAATCTGGGCGCGGAACCGTTCGGAAATTCCCAAAGAAGTGGGATCATCCCAGGCATAGTTGATTCTCAAACCCGATGACAAGCGTTGCACCGCGGAATCCAACTGGTTTGACACTTTCCAGAGATTCCGGTGCGCCGCCATTGCCAGCAGGTTGTGATTAATTCTCATACTCATTGTCCGATCCTCCTTCAACTAACAATTGTATTTGGTTTGGCAACCTGTTTTTTCTTACAATAAGGCATTCCATGCTTGGTCTTAAGCATGGGCTGCTTGTTGATATTATCGGTTACCCCTATACAAACTTTAGTGCTTTAGGAGTGGTTCGAACAAATCGTATGCAAGTTCCTTACATCAGGCGGTGGTTTACCTCCAATTAAATTTATGTAAAATAGGCATCAAGCCATATACTTACGTTCAATAACATCCATACTTTCATACTGTAATTGGGTGTCTCGTTTTTGTGAATCAAGCGCTCGACTTCCTGAATGTCGAATACATCCGGCATAATTTTACTTTGATGAATGGTATTCCAGACATAATCGCGATAAGAACCCTGGAACCATTGATCCAGCGGTACCGGAAAAGCAAGTTTTCGTCGTTCGATGATGGGTTGTGGTACCATATCCTGAAAGCTTCTCTTTAAAATGTATTTAGGAATGTCGAGATTTTCGGCAATTTCCAGACAATGAGCTCCCTCGGCAAGTTTGGCGTGTTCCGGGCTCCTCCACCGCAATTTGTATTCCAACGGAATTCCAGCGGCGAATTCGAGCAGGTCGGTATCGGTAAAGGGAACCCTGCCTTCCACGGAAGCCGCCATAGTCGTGGTATCCAGCCGAGCTAACAGTCCGGAAAGATGTACCGTTTCCAGGATGTTCAATATGCGGTCTTCGGGCAACATTTGCTCCAAAGGCTGGAATTTTTGTGCCCAGTAATCCGCAATCGGATCATTATCCTCCGAGAGCTGATAAGCCGGCTTTAACAGCCGCCGGAGTTCCTCCGGTGCCAACCAGCAGTAAGCCGCTCGGAAATGGGACAATTCATCATCGAAATCCAACGTATTATAAAAGGAAGACAGCTTGTGTAAAAATTCCCGGCGTTCGGAACCGTTTTTTTGCATTAAACTCTTATAGTCATACGGAGTACGGAGGATCGGTGCATACCCCGCGAACAGTTCGTCGGCGCCTTCGCCGGACAATACTACGGTGATGTCGTCCTTTAATACCTTTGACATCAGGAACAGAGGCACCTCATTGGGAACCGATAACGGCGCATCCTTGAACCGGATTAACTCTTCCATGGCGGGGAAGTAGTCGTCCACGCACATTCCGATTTCCGTGTGATTGGTGCCAAAAAGTTTTGACGCAAGTTGAGAGTATGGAAATTCATTACACGAAGAATCGTCAAATCCGATGGAATAGGTCCGGATTTGTTGATCGCTTAGTTGTTGTAACAACCCCACCAGGATGGTGGAATCCAAACCGCCGCTCAGGTATGCCCCAAGCGGAACATCGGAATAGCTCTGCCGCTCCACGGATCGGGAAAGCAGATCACGCACTTTGGCGGCATAGTATCCTTCTCCGCGGTCTTCCCGCTGATCGTTTGGGATGACCGGGAACGACCAGTACCGGGCAACATGGGGAGTTTCGCTGTCCCCGTGCCGGTCCGAAGTCACGCCCTGAAATGTTATGACGGTACCGGGTTCCACGGAATTGATACCCTGGAAAAGAGTTTCGCTGTTCATAATGGGCTGGTAATGCGAGAGGTAGTATGCCAACACCTTGGGATTCAAGGCAGGTTTCCACCCCGGGACTTCCAGCAGCGCTTTGATCTCCGAGGCGAAGTACACTCGGTGGTCATGCCGCATCCAGTACAGGGGTTTAATACCCAATCGATCCCGAGCTAAGTGCAGCTTATGGGATTGCCGGTCCCAAACTGCAAAAGCAAACATCCCCTCAAGTTCTTCCAAGCAGTCCAATCCCTGTTCCAGATAGGCGTGTAGTAATACTTCGGTATCGGAACAGGTCTTAAAGGAATGCCCTTTCAGAAGTAGTTGGTTTTTCAGGTCTTGAAAATTGTAAATTTCACCGTTAAACACCAGCCAGACACGGTCTTGAGGATCCGCCATGGGCTGCTTGCCGCCTTCCAGATCAATTACCTCGAGGCGGCGATGTCCAAAGGCAACGTCTCCATTTGCCCAAACCCCATGGTCATCGGGTCCGCGGTGGATTAAGGTGGCGATCATCTTCCGAGTGATCGTTTCTGGATCGATACCGCCAATGGCACCGCTTTCCGATTTCCTCAAGGTCATTGTGCCGGCTATTCCACACATCTGATCATTTTCCAATTATTACTGAGTTTAGTTTTCCCTACACGATGGTTCTTCCGCAGGTGCCTTAAGTCTTGGTGTCCAGGATTCTGGGGGGGCGGTTGTTGCGAACCGCATATCCCCTGAGCATTTTTCTACGATTCTGGATGTCCAACAGGATCCCACGAACGTGTTGTTTTAGTGCGAGTAATTTCTTTTGCGAATCGGCTTCCAGGTTGATGATTTCCCGGATGGTTCGCTCCACGGTCTTTCGCAGGTTGTTCACCTGCGTTCCCCAGGTGTTTGCGCTGTTGTCAACCTGACTATCACCAGAGGTGACGTCATTCGTGCCGCCAAGCTGCACTCTGTCGGGGCGGGAAAAATCCAACCCTCTATCCTTTAACATTTGGTGCAAGGTACGGATCTTGTCGATCAGCACGTCTTTGTGACCCAGGACACGATCGAGTTTGTTCAGGGTCATGGATTCCAGAATTTCATTCTGGAACAGGGTGGCTTCCTTCAACGCTTCAGCGCTGGAAAGGATTTCCTCTAAGAGGAGTTCCGTGTCAACCGTTTCGATTTTACTCATTGATGTCCTATCGTGAAAGTGTTAAATCTCTACATCGTCGTTATTTCAACATGGGTTCTTAGGTCGGGGTCTATCTTTCTCCCCGACCCGACTCCCTAAGGTAATGTGCCGCAACCAAATCTAATTGGGATACAAGAGACTGAAGTTGTTGATTACTGTGTGTTGACGTCGAGTTATAATAAGGAACAGAAAATCCCGAGCATCAAAAGATATTAACCCAAAACCCCTGCAACCATTGAAGGAATCATGTTCGCTTGTGTCAACATGGAGATACCGGTCTGCATTAATACCTGCGCCCGAGTGAAATTCATCATCTCCACTGCCATATCTGCATCCCGAATCATGGATTCAGATGCAGTAGCGGATTCCTGTGAGATCTGCAGTCCTAAAATAGTGTTCTGCAACCGTTCCACTACAGATCCGATGAATGTGCGTTCCACATCCTTTGAATTGATCGCTGTAATGATGGCACTCAGCGAATTCGCTGCTGAAAGTGTAGTGCAAAGGTCCAAATCAGCAATACCCAGGTGGTTGGCGGTCATCCCACCAAGGTTTACATAGTAATAGTCGTCACCTACGGTATTGTTGGCGCCGATATGGAACTTAATGGCTGCGGAATTGGCAGTTGTAGTAACCTGACTGTACCCAAGTGCCAAGCAAGTTCCGGTATTATCGGTTGTCGAAGCACGGGCACCGTTGAGTAGATAGAACCCATTATAATTGACTACATTGGCTATCCGAGTTATCTCGGATTTCAACTGCTGGAACTCCACGTTCGTAACCTGACGGTCCAATGTGGTCAGGGCTCCATTGGCTGCCTGAATGGCGATGGCTCTCATACGGATGAGCTTTTCGTCGATTACCGCTAAGGAACCTTCCGCGGTCTGCATCATGTTGATATTATAGTTGGCGTTCCTTTCCGCCTCTTGCATCCCCCCAATTTGGGCTCTAAATCTTTCGGAGATCCCCAGCCCGGTGGGATCATCCCAAGAATAATTAATTCTTAATCCGCTACTCAATCGCTGCACCGCTCTATCCAAATCATTTTGGGTAGTCCAGAGGTTGCGCAATGCAGCCATGGAAAGCAGATTGTGGTTGATTCGCATGCTCATGATTTGTAGCCTCCTAACTTAAAAAGTAAATTACATTTTTCCCGTTATCAAACCAACATTCGTTTGAGAAGGTAATCGGACATGGCGTGTGCCAACGTTCCCACTGGATCATCATCTTTCTTCTTCTGATCGATAGCTTGATCCAACAGCTCGATCTTTCGTTTGGCACCGTCGATGGTGTACCCCTGGACCTTGACCAGGAAATTGATTTTTTCGATACGCGAAATCATCTCTTCGTCGTATCGTCTCTGGTTTCCGGAAGTCCTCTGGGGTTTTAGGTATTCCGTAAATTCCGTCTCCCAAAAACGAATGGTCGGTTTTGGGATGCCTGTAATGGCATGAACTTGACCGATAGAGTAAGAATTGCTTCGAGTTTTGAGTTGACTGGACATTTGTTTCACCTCCTTTCAGCCAGCATCCCTATCGGCTGTGGCACGTTTCAACTATGGTATCGACATCCTAAGATAAATACTTTAGGTATTCTTTAGAATTTTTATCACTTTCTTGCCAACAAGGGGTCAAGCATCTCGAAAGTATCGACACAATTCTCAATCTAAGTTCCAAATAAAACAAGAGGCTACTGTCAAAGAACGTTTAAAGTTAAAGTTGCCGTCGGATTTCAGAAAATCGACAGCGACTGGTGTGATTTTGTTCAATTATCGAGATTAGAAATGTTCATGGATTTGCATAAATTTTCTTCCAGTTCGGGGAGCGAGGACTGCCACATGGTCAGTCTTGGGATCATCTCATATTCGAGGATATCCGCCAGCAGAATGACGTCGCCGTCGGACTGAGCTTCCAGCAGGTCCTCCACTACCGGAACGAACTCTTCCAAGGCAGCTTCCACAGTGGTGTCCTTTAAGGGCAGGCTGGTGAAATCCAGCTGCATCATTCCCCGCAGGGCACTCAGCGCTTTCAGAAACCACTGCAAACCGGAGATGCAGGTTCCCAAACGTTCCTGGGCTTCCAATTCCTCGCCCAAACGGAACATGGTGGCGGTCTTCTCCGTTTCCTGACTTAGTAATTCAAGATGGCGGTCGGAGTATTCCATGGTTTCATGCACCATGTCCACCAGATCACGTGTCAGCAAATCCAACTCTTGGATCTCAGAAATCGGCGAGGATGCGAAATTCCATATCCTCCCGCCGGACAAGTGTTCCCCGTTTACTTCCACGGAGGTTATCACCTTTCCGGTTTGAGCCAGAGAGTCCACTAACTGTTGGTACACGTGACCCAAAGTTTGATCCTTCTCGACTCCAATGTCGTGTTTGTTACCGTCTACCGTGATGTTCATTATTCCTCCATTTCGGGTTATATTTGTATGTTTCTTTCTTCTTTCGGATTTCTCCGGCAACCGCCGAATCGAATTTCGATTTACACTATCTTCCATGCAGCATGCGATAGTAAGCACGCTGGAATACCTGATTCGAGCATTCCGTTTGCCGCACCATGCAGCCGCCACATGGAAAATTCCGCAGGTCACAGTCTCGACATTTTGGGCTCAGACGAATCGTCTGGGCATGCCAGGCTCTATCCAACGATGACGCATCGGACAGCGCCGTGTAACGGATATTATGGGGACTCAGATAGTGCAGGTACGGACAGGTGGTGATTCTGCCGTCGGCATCAATCACCACGGAATTCGCTAATGGACACCCTCGGACGATGCGGTTGGATACCCAGCTGCCTCTTCGCAGCCATTGGACGTCGGGATAGGCATCCACCACATGCCCCACTAAGCTTTCCGGCGGATCCTCCAAGCCGTCCTCAGCGCGTCCCACGAAATTGACCACCCCTAAAGCAACCGTAAGGTTCGATGTTCCGAAACCCTCCACGAAATCACCTAAATTATCGCGCAGATCGGTCACGTTACCCGGCAGCACCACGAATACGACCTCCACCGGAAATTTGCAATCCAACAGGGATTTTAGCCCGTTGATGGCTCGTTGATACGATCCGTTGCCTCGGATGAAATCGTGTGTATCCGGATTTGTGCCTTCCAAGCTCAACTGCACCGTATCCACCACGCCGACGAGTGATTGGGCACGTTCGCGATCCACTGCGATACCGTTGGTCAAAAGGTACACCTTGTGTCCGGCTTGTTTCACCTGACGTGCGATGTCGTCGAACTGGGGATGTACCAAAGGTTCTCCGCCGGAAAAGGTCACCACATCGCCGGCATTCATAGCGCTGAATTGGTCGATAATATCGATCCAATCCCTGGTATCTAATTCCTGGTCAAGGGCATTCCCGGCACTCACGTAACAATGGGTACACCGCAAGTTGCATTTTCGGGTCAGGAACAACTGCAACAGAGGCGGATTATCCTCCAAAGTGGTTTCGATCGGGGAAATGTCCGTCCGGAAGCCTTGTTTATTAATATCTTCGATCAGTGTCTTGGCATGTTCTGCTGCTTGATCAGGCGAGATTCCGGCTCCTTCCACCAGCTCCACAATACTTTCCCCCACCGTTTTACCCGCCTGCAACGACTGCAATACCTTGACACCCTGGGAATCGGTTACCACCCAAGCGGCTTTTTCCGGAGCAATCACCAAATGCTTATCCTTCACCTGGTGGGTGGTAATCTCCTCCGGAATCGGGATGCGCAGGTTCATGCCGCCGATTAACTGGTGTTTGGAGTGTTCCCACCCCTGCGAATCCACCGTTGATTCCCAGTCGACCTTTTCCTTATTATATAGGGGCTGTTCCTGGGCTGGTGTGACGGTGTCGATATTCGATGTGATGATTTGTGGCGGCGTGGGAGACTGCGATAATTTGGTCAACACCCCTTCGACCATACGGTCTGCCAATAACAACTGCAGTTTATAGCCCCGATAGATTTCCAGCGTTTCCTGGGCTTGCCCTGTCAGGTCATCAGCCGATAAGCTGCCTTTCCGGAGGTTAAAGTATATATGGAAAGCGCGCAGCATTTGCTGGGTGTGCCCCACCGATTCCAACTGTTGGTCTATCTGAGCTAATTGATTGCCCAATTGCGTGATTTTATCGACGTTCAGGGGTTGAATCCCCACGGCTGTGATTAGATCCCCGGCGGTCTGGATCCCTCGTTCCAGGATTGGCAGGGGTTTCAGCAATTGAGCTTTTTCAATATCCTGGTATTCCAGTAACAGTTTTTCGATATGCGAAATATCGAAATGTATTCGGCAATAATCGACAATCCAATCCACCCAATGATCGATACCGCCGTTTCCCAGGACCTCCCAGGGCGGGCTTTCCAGAAACTCCAGCCAGATGCGCCGCAGGATTCGATCGGTCAGGGAATTCTTATCCAACTCCCGTTGGATCAAGGGATACAGATCGAATAACCCATCCTGATCGAAATCACCACGATAGACTTGCGTCTGCGAAAAATCGGGACTATCGGGGATTACCAATTTGGACAAGTCGGACGTCTGCAAAAGCATTTCAACGCATTGAGTCACTGCTTCCGGGGTAATATCCTTCCGGCACTGGGCATCCCGGCACATATCCTTATATCCGCACGGCGTACATTCATGCAGGGATTGCATCACCAGTCCAAGGGTGTGATAAGGGGCAGTTTCCGATCCCAAGGCGGTTCCCATCACCAAGGAAACGGTGGGAGTGCCCACTGCGGCTGCCACGTGCATGGTGCCGGTATCATTGCTAACCAACAGATCGCAGCGTTTCAGTGCTGGTCCCAAGCCGCGTAACGAGGTCCGGGTAGTGCAATCAGTGATATATTCCGATCGACCTTGTGTAATTCGGCGTGCGGTTTCCTGCTCATCCTTTCCGCCTAATATCACGAAATGGGCGTGTAGCGATTCATGCACCGATTCCGTCATGCGGGCAAAGTATTCCGGGAGCCACTGCTTGGTGTGGTTGGATGCCCCCACCGCCAGCCCGATGACCGGTCTATCGCGGGGAATCCGGAACTGCTGCCACAGTTGTTCCGCTTCCTGTTCGCCTTCGGCACTGGATTCCAATTTCAATTTCCCCGGCTCAGGAGATATTCCCACCGACCGCCTCAGGACGTCCACCAAGTTGAATTGATTGAAGGGACGGTTCAGATTGGATACGAAAAAGTAAAACAACCAGGGATTGCGTACTAATTGGAATCCCCGCTTGTCTAAGGTCACGCCGCGAGTATCCTCGACATCCAACAACCGGCACAATGCGGCACTGGTTTTGGTGTGAGTGAAGTTCAGTACCATGTTATAATCAGCGTCATGCAAGCGTTTGGCGAATTGATCCATATTCCGAAAACGATCCAGCAGAGTGTCACCTTCCCGCAGCAGCATATAATCCGCTAAGTTCACCGGGATGATTTCGTCCAAGCAGGAGATGTCCTGAGCGAGTTCGGCGAACGGCTCCGCTGCCAGCATAGTCAAGTGATTGGCGGTATCCTGGTTCTTCAAATCCTCCAGGGTGGGGATCATCTCTACCATATCCCCCATCCTGCCAAAGTTTACGATTAGGTGCTTTTTCATTGGACTTCTGCCATAACCTCCGAACGGGTGAACATCCGCTCTTTCAAGTATTGTTCGGTGATCTGCAACAGGTGTTGACAACGTTCGGCTCGGCGTTTCAAGTCGCCATACAGGGATTTAGCTACACCGGATAGGGTGTTAAGATCATCCTGCTCGATGTTGCCCTTATTAATCCGGAAATGTATTGCCAATGGTGCCAGATCGGGATGAGTCAACTCCCATTCGTATATGTCACGATCTATGATTACAAAATGCGCCACGATATTCTGCAGTACGGTAAAATTCGGGTTGGGGCTTTTAGTGTTTTCAATCATAATTTCCGCCCGTTCCAAACCCATCGATGCTAATTCCATAAGCTTGTCCAGGCTGTCAAGGTCTTCTTGGAATGATAGAATCTCATCCGGGTTATGATAATATTCCAAAACAGATTCCAGCGCACTTTCATACCCGTTGTAATCCTGGGCATCCGGATCAGAACACAGCTCCATCCGCCACAAGAACCGATACATTTCAGCTAATACTTGCCTCCGCGAATACGGTCGTCGGATGCACGGCACTGAGATATTCTGTCCCCATGAATTCATATCCGTCATACTGATGCGTACGGTTTTCCACTGCCCGTCATCTTGGAATTGAGGCATGATATCATTATGGAGCATGGGATGCAGTCTGATGGCTTCCAACACCGCTTCCGGGGCGATCATATTGTGGCATACCTGATTGGCACATTCGCGGTGGTAATTGCACGGCGCACAATCGATATTAGCTTCCAGTACCAAATGACCACGACCGTAAGGGGCAGTGTCTTCGGCTCTGGCGGCAGCTAAAAATATCGCCACAATCGGAGTTCCTACCGCATTTGCCAAGTGCATGGTTCCGGTGTCATTGGTAACCAGGACGCGACAGCGCTTGAGCAATCCCCCCAATTGAGGAATCGTGGTCTGTCCGATGGCATTGATCACCGGATGATCTGTCCCGGATTCGATTTCATAGCTGATTTCCATATCAGAACTGGCGCCGAATAGGACTGCTACGCCGTCCAATTCTTCCCAGATCAAATCGCACAACTTCACCCATCGATCCGTAGGATAACAGCGGCTTTCCTGCATGGCGCCGGGTTGTACTCCATACAGCGGTCTGTTGCTCAACGGTACTTTTTCCGACAGGTACGATTCGGTAAACGCCTCCGCATTTTCAGGTACGGTATAATACACCCTTCCGGGGGATTGGGTGATGTCTCCGGCGGCTAAATACATATCAACCAGGTTAATAGGGTTATAGGCTCGGGATATGGTCACGTTAAAGAAGTAGTTCAACCAGGGATGCCGGATCAAAATGTAACCCTCGTGGGATAAGGTGACTCCGCGGGTATCGGGTACGTCAAGAAGGCGTACTAAAGCTGCAGATATCCGGGTGTGACTCAGGTTAATCAGGCAGTCATAAGACCTGCTTCGTATCGAGGCGATCCAGTCTGCCAACTCCGAGTGCAAATTCACTACCGAAACCTTACTAACTTCAAAGCGGGGGATCAAATCGTTCAAATCCAGCGTCAACACTTCATCCACCATGTCGAACCCATCCGCCACAGCACGGAAATCCTCCACCACCATCAAATCCAATCGTCCGTCGGGATCCTGATCTTTCAGTCCCTTAAGCAGCGGGGTGGTCTGCAGCAGGTCCCCCATCCGGGTCAAATTTACCACTAAAGTATTCATCTAATCATACCAAACATAATAATCTTATGTATTTATTACGCCTTTTTCCCGTGCCCAATCCTGGAATTCCTTCATCAGCAGGAAGATGCCTTCAGTGTGAGTCAACTCCCCTGTTCCTTTACGGATTTCCTCGGAAATGCGGTCTAAGGTCAGTTCCTCATCATCATCTAACTTAGCAAGGAACTGCCCCAACTCTGTATCAGTTCCAGCCTGTTGTGCCAATGCAGCAGGGGAATTGGCAGCCACAGCGGTTGATTGCAGCGCCGGTTCCTGCGCTGCGATTTGTGCCAACATCGATTCCATCCGGTGTGTATAGGTATGCTCCGCCAATACCCTTTCCCGGGCATGACCGGCGATGGTGTCCCGTTCTTCGGGACGATCCAGATAATGCTTGATTTTCTCCCGCAAATCGTAAGGATCCTTAAATGTGACCATTTCCTTGCCAACCTCGAACAACTCCGGCATTTCCGACCGGTGATCCACTAATTGAAAAGCCTGGCATGCCGCCAACTCGAAGGTGCGGGGATTTACGAAATCGCCATGCGGATTCACCCCTTCATGCGTAGGCGACGAATGCAGGTTCAGGTTGATTTTGGAGGCGTTATACACCTTAATATATTCTTCCGGCGCGATACGATCACCTTGCTGTTGGATAATGCGACCCAAGGGGGAAGCTAAGTTCCAATCCTGACCCCAGATTTTGAAATCGAAATCCAGGAGTTTCATAAACATCTGCTGGCGGTTGTAATAGCCGGCACCCATGAAGGAGATATCGCTGCCATATTTTTCCTGTTCGTAGGGAGTGATCTTCACCGGTCTGTGGATCGGTGGATGCGCTGCACAGGGCAGGTAATAGGCGTTTTTCACTCCCATCCGCTGCAGTTCCTCTAAGAATTCACCCCGCTGGATTACGAAGAAATAATCGTACAACGAAGCGTATTCCTTCCAATAAGGGAACAGGAAACGGTCTTCCACAAACCAGAATGCGGTGGGGATTTTTAGCTGCCTGAATTCCCGCAGTGCATCCGGCACCATGGGCGATTGCGCCACGGCAAATACCATATCAGCCCGCATTTCCATAGCCTTTGCCACCGAGCATTCCGCCAGAAAAGTTGACAACAGTGCGCGGAGAGACTGGCGGTGATCCTCACTTTTAGTGAGGTCTTCAATGCCCATCAGCATGTCGAAATATGGGGTGTTATCCAGGATTTCCACCCGGTGTCCCAGGTCTCTCAACGCATCGGTACTGTATTGGAACGTGGGCACCGAGCCGCCGTAGATGGGCGACACCGCCAGGATTTTCAGGCGCCGAGCCTGGGCGGATACTCTTGCGGTACCGACAGCGGGCATTTCAATTTTCGCCAAGACATCGGGATCCAAAGTTCTGGACGGCGCATGCACGTAGCGGATGTGGGGGATAAGTTCATTCCCGATGCCTGCATCTGTTAATTCCTGCGTAATGTCCGGATTGGGACCGGCAATCACCGTTACATGGGGCAATACGCCGCTGAGGTCGCGGGATTCCATGGCGGCTCGCAGCAGAGGATATCGCGGTTCCACCACGATAATTCTACCGGACTCCGGCTGCCATCCTTCCCGTTTTACCACCTGCACCAGCTCCTCGACATGATAACCCATGCCGAACCCGAATACTACTATTTTCAACGGCTTGCCGGTTTTGGCACTATCAAATTCAGATTGATTTTGGATTAGGAACTCTTCTACCATGCGATGAGCTTCACGACAGGGATCGTAGCGGCTGTGCAGCGACACTGTACCGATACGCGCGGTAACATCATTGCTGCGGGTGGGAATGATTTCCACCTGCGATTCCGCGGATTCCCGTTCCAACCGGGATGCCAATTCCGGATGATTCGTTCGCAGGATGCCCAGGTTTTTCGACCAATATTCACTCATGATTTCACTCCGGCAGGGATTCCATCACTTCTAACGTACAACAGTTTTGGTTGTCGGTATTTCATACCCAGGATTTTCTCCATTGCTCGACGATCAGGACACATCGGTTCGGTGCCTCCGATCCGAGCGCCACGGGATTTCAGATCGATAACTTGCAATTCCGGACGTGCCAGCTTGGCTGTTTCGATCATGCCTTCCAGGGCATGGATGAAGGACTTGAATGCGCGAGTACTGGGAACCGGATTGCCGTCCACGCCTGCTACCGTACAAGCATTCGCCATCGTCTCATCGTCGTCAATCAAAGACCTATCAGACATTTTCCCAGCGGTTTCGACAGCGGATTTCAACACACCTCCCGCATACCAACCGCCAGACAACGCCAAATCCATCCCGGCAAGCAGGATGGGATTTCCGCCCAATCGCAACGCAACATCCAGCGCTGTACCGGCGACGGTGCCGGTATGTGGTGAGGGAGTACTGGAGGTATAGGCTTTCAACCGGGGACCGTTCCAGTCTTCCACCACCTGAGGATTTGTACCCGGAACACAAATCAACGGCACATAATCTTCCCCCAAGCCATCGAAGGATGCTGCCGCTGCATCACGGGGCTCCACGCACACCACCGCATCCGGGGATATTCCGGCATTGCGCAAGGGTACAAATGCTGCATTCACCGCTATCACAAACAGAGATGTGCGGTACTTCTTTATCAATGGCTTGACATCATCCAAGGACGGTCCGGCGCCGACCACCATGATCGGGCAGTGGTCTATCATCCCGAAATAGGATTCCACATCGTTGCAGGTGTTCAGGATTTCCCGGTTCCGCTCCACCGCTTCCTGATAGGCTACTCCCGAATACCGTTCGTTCATGCGATCCAGCTCCAACCGGTCGAGGACGTCTGTCAACGGCAGCTTCTGCCGCCGCCATAGCGCCAGCGACGGGGAATGTATCAGTACGCGGACATCCCCGGAAATGTCGGTAATCCGCTGTTCCAAACTGGGAATTCCGCCGGGAAGCCATAGTTTAAAATTCGGAGACGATAACAGTTCCGTCAAATCAACATGCTCAAAAGCCTTGGCTACAATTTTCGGACACAGTTCGACTACGGTTAACGAATCAAGACCTCCCAGCGATTTTAATGCCGCCTGCAGGTGATACCCCAATCCGAATCCGAATACCATCCAATTACCCCCGCTGCCCATTCCTCTGGCTCGCACTAAATCTTCCGCCTCCCGTATCGGATCGAACCGGCTGTGCAGAGTAATACCCTGCTGGTTGATCAAGGTGCATCCCGATTTCTTTGCTGGTCGAACCATAAATTCCGATGTATCGGCACTGGTGATTACGTTCACTAAATCAGGAAATCTTGACAACATCACCTGCATATTTCGACTAAATGTGCTTGGATTTTTCATGATGACCTTCTTGTAAATTATCAGTTTGATGCGTTAACACCACTCAGAAATCGCTTAGTACTTTTTTCCATTCGTCCAGGTGCTGAGGAAGCATATGGTGTTCGATGACGTCTCGTTTAGCGTTCTCGGCGATTTTCTTCCTGTGCTGATTATCCTCGATTAATTTTGACATCGCCTCCACCCAATCCCAGGTGTTGTTCGATACCACAGCCCCATTTTCGTCATGGTGTACCACCCGGTGATAGGGTTCCAAATCGGAATAGATTCCCGGGATTCCGGAAATCCCTAACTCTAAATATTTGATAGAGCTTTTGGCGCGGTTGAAGCGATTGGACATCAACGGTACTAAGGCGAAATGCACCGGCACAGCAGGTAGCCTCGCTGCATATTGATTATAATCAGGGTCATAGGGTCCCATGTACCGTACACCTTCCAAGGTCTTCAACTCTTCGGTAATACACCCCCAACAGCACAGTTCCACCTGACCGGGATGTGCTTCCAAGATATGCCGAATCGCCGGGGTAATCATCGCCAGATCCAAGGTATGTGTCTCACTGCCGAAAAATCCCATCCGGATTTTTTGATCGGAATCAAATGCCGCATCACGATTCGTCTGCCATATGCCCGGATCCACAAAGTTAGGTAGCACTTCAATCCGCGCCGATTCATCATACCTCGCCAACTCCCGCTTCAAAACTTCGGTGGAGACGGTAACCACAGACGACCGGCGAATCGCATCCAGGAACCATTTTTCCTTGGCGGCATGTTCGTGCGCCCGGGGGCTGCCATTAGAGAACCGCCCGATGACCAAATCATCCGTATCGACAATCAACGGTGTATTAGTGCGATCCAGGTACTCAAGAACTTCCTCCATCATCCAATCCTGAGGCAGCATCCTTTGAAGGATGATGGCGTTGACGCCGTTGGTGGATTCCAACTGCCGGCGGAAGTCGGTGCGATTGTCGGTGTGACTTATGACAGAATAGTCAAGAAACCCGCTTTCTTTCAGGGCATTCAAGGGGCTTATCAGCCTGAGTGTCGGACTTGGGTAGTAAGGCGGTTCTCCCATCACCACCGCAAAATGCCGACTCAATGCGTTAACTACCGGTAACTCCTTTAGTTGTGTAATAGTGTCAGCCGGTACAGGTTTTTCCTGCCATTCGGGGTGAGTCTGGATTGTTGTCGCCCATCGCTCTTGAAATAATTCTTCATTCCGGGCATCGTGCTGGTATCTCCCCGGAGTATGTCCCTGGTAATGATATATTTGAACACCGGGAACCACCAGCGATTTCATGCCCTGTTCCGCAGCCTTCAAACATAAATCCACATCCTCATAACCGTTGAGGTACTGTTCATCGAATCCGCCCAGTTTCAGAAACGTCAACCTGGACACCCCCATGGCGGCTGCGGTAACCGCCGGATACCATGTCTCATCCATCCACCGCGGATCATCCCGGGAACACCCTTTCCCCACATGTACCGGTTGTCCTTCTTGGTCAAACGCCACACCTGCATGTTGAATGCGACCGTCGGGATACAACAATTTGGCGCCCAAGATAGTATTGGAACCGTGCCGAACGGCTGCTTCGGTCAACGATTCGATCCACCCCGGCTGTACTTCGGTGTCGTTGTTCAGGAAAAACAACCAGTCGCTCTTTGCAGCCCAGGCGCCCTGATTACAGCCCACCGCGAAGCCCCGGTTTTCCCCTAAGCTGACCCGCCGCACCGTTCCCCCCCAGCTATCGACCATTTCGGCGGTGTCATCGGTGGAGCCGTTATCCACCACTACGATTTCTACATCCCAACCATTAGTGGTCTTGACCAACGATTCCAGGCATTTCCGGGTCAGATGGCATTGGTTGTACACTGGGATAATCACCGACCAGCGCAATTTTAGAGCATCATCGGATGTCTTTGACAGCATCCCAACTAATTTTTCCCGAACCTCCCCCCTGCCCTGCTCATCTTCCAGCTTCAGGAATTCCTGGAATACGGCATAATTTTCCGAATCTCCGGACACCGTCTCACCACGGCACAACCGGCTCAAATCCTGTTGAAACTCAGTGGGTAAATTAAGCTCCTTAGGTGATCCGCCTCCGTGAGGCAACAACAGCCTGCCGAAAATTTCGTGCTGCGTTACAGTATGCATATCCGGTGAGCCGTCAGGGACTTCTGGATAGGTGATGCCCCATCGGTCGAAAGCAGCGGTACGCCATCGCAATTCTTCCGTAGGAAATCCCTCGGGACAGTCCGATCCGGTACCGGTACCGGAACCATCGGCACTAAGCATCCATCGGATGGCGGATGCCACCGAATCTGGGGTCAAAGCATTCCGGCAATCGTTGCGGTGGCAGGGTTCATCTTCACGGCAGATACGACAAGGGGTCACGGTGTCGATCACGTGGCAATTCTGCCCATAGGGTCCGGTTTGATGTACCGACGCCGATGCGAAATACAATCCTAACAAAGGTACCCCGCACCAGGCGGCGATATGCAGCGGTCCGGTATCGGGACCCACCACCAGATCGCAGTTATGCAGTCTGGTTGGTAGATCAGTCAACGGAATCTCTCCGGCAGTTTCCCGAACCCGGGACCGATGTATAGATGGTAGTCGTGACAAGATTTGTTCCTGTCGTTCGGACTCGGCAGCACCGCCGATCAGAGTGATCACCATTTGATCGGATTCCAAGATACGGTCAATCAATCGAACATAGAAGTCAATGGTTAACAATCGCTTAGGATCACCAGCGCCGATAATTAGGGCAATTTCTTTATTGTCGGAATCCTCGGAATGCCGGGGATCAAATTGCCAGCTAACTGCGTTGGATACGGTGGTAATCGGATGATTATCACCCTCATCTCCCGGCTCCAGCATGGCATAAATATCTGACAGATGCCAGCGTGCCCAACGGCGATGTTGTACCGTGGCGAAAAGCAGGTTGATCGGTGGCGACTGCTGGATCTGGTGCCGGTCGGAACTGAGCCAGTATCCCACACGTTGTTCGGCAGGAACCATGTCCCCGACAATCACCGCCATGCGGGAGTAATTCAATACCGTAACCTGGTCGAATTGCTGCGCCAACAGCGGGTCAAGGGCTTTCTGCCACCATTCGAACTGGGGCTGCCAGTCCGGCTGCCGAGCGGCATGCCAGCCTTTCTCCGCAGGGAATCCGAACACCTGATCGATTCCGGAAAGCCGCTCCAATAACGGCGCAACTGAGGTATCGGTCAAAAGGATAATCTCATCCTGAGGATGCAACCGGCGCATGCGGTCCAGCAGGGGCAACGATTGCATCGCATCACCCATCCGGGCAAATTGTATGACCAATCGGCGTTTCAATGGGCACTTTCCCCTTGAATTTTCTGGTTCAGTTCCTTGGCTTCGGCGTGGTCAGGCTGCTGCTGCAGGATACGGTTACAGATTTCCCCTGCCTCACCCGACCGCCCCATCCGGTAGTAAATGCCGCACAGACTGAACTGGAAATCCAAGTGGCTGGGATTTTTCGCCACATAGCGTTCCAGATATTCGGCAGCCAACTCCCAACGCCCCATGTCGGTGGCGGCAGTAGTCAAGCTGTAGAGCGCCTGAGTGTGGCAGATGTCCTTATCCAGTACGGCTTGATATGCCTTTAGGCTTCCCTCTTTATCCCCCCGATTCCACAGCACCATTCCTATGCCGAAATTGGCTTTAGGATGACTGGGATCCCGCTCCAACACCCGCTGGAAATGCTGTTCAGCATGGTCGAACTGCTGTCGTAGCAGGCACACCGAAGCCAAGCCCAAATGAGGACGTTCCCATGTATCGTCCGCCTCTAAGGCTTCCTGGAAATGGGTTTCGGCTTCATCCAAACGATTCTGATGTACCAAGCAATTGCCCAGCAGGTGCCAGGTCAAGGATTTATCTTCCGGCGCTAATTTCTCGATGTTCTTCTTCAGTTCCAAAAGTTCCTCAGCGGCTTCTTCAATTTTTTGCCGTTTCAACTTGGTTTCCGCCAAAGCCAAGCTGGTTTTGGGAGTCTTCGGCGCATCCTTGAGGCAGGATTCTGCCTTTTCCAACTGATCCAACGCGGTATAAATCCGGGACATCCAACTAAATGTTTCATCCCGCTGTGGATCCAACCTTACGATTTCATCCAGCAGCTCCAGCGCCTGGGATAACGATCCGTGACGCTCCAGGTCTTCCGCCTCCCGAATCAACCGGTCGATCTTTTCTTTCAGGGTGATATACCTTCCCGCAGAATCGGATATCCAATCGATCGCCATACCGTCTGCACGCAGATATTCCTCGTCGGATTGCTGGATTCGATCTCCCCACTTCTCAAGGAAATAACTCATATTTTCAGAATCGTAATCCTTCCGGCCGGGGGTGGATTCCTCGAAATGCACCACTTCGCTTTCCGGACAGTAACGGATGCGGCAGCGTTGCGGGTTATTATCGTTCGGATCCGGTTCAGCGTGAGCAACTTTCAGACAAAAATCCGCGTCTTCAAAACCATTCTTATACCTCTCGTCGAATCCCCCCAACTTCCGAAACAGGTCCCGGGGCACCAGCATACAATCAGCACTAACTGCCGGAATATCACGAGCTTGACTGACAACTTGATGTCGTTTGGCAAAACCACGGTATATCAAAAACGGGATTTTCTCTTTGCTGTACACAATACCAGCGTGTTGGATGGTTCCGTCCGGATACAGCAGCTTGCTGCCCACCACGCCCACATCGGGATTGTTATTGACTTCATCGATTAAGGGTTGTAACCACCCTTTTTGGGGAAAGGTGTCGTTATTCAGGAAGATCAGGTGTTTCCCGCAAGCCGCTTCCGCACCCTGGTTGCAGGCTTTGGCAAATCCCAGATTTTCCATATTGCGGATTAAGGACAGGCTAATCAAGTCGTATTCGGAATTGTTGGCGATCATCGCTTCCACTTCAGCTGCAGTTATATCTTCGGATCCGTTATCCACCACAATGATTTCACAGGGGCAATCCACCGTCTCGTAGAGTGCCTCCAAGCACCGCTTGGTCAACTGGCATAAATTATAGGCAGGGATTATAATGCTACATTCCGGCTCCACATCGCGCTTTATTTCCGGTATCTCGTGCCTCTCGGAAGGCAGGACAACCGGAGATGACTTTTCTTCCAAGCACTGCTTCATACACTGTTCCCAAACAGCAGCGCTTTGAGAGATGGTGTGATTTGCTAGCACTTCGTTTCGGGCTGTGTCAGCCATGGTCTTGCGCAGCACCTCATCATCGATCAACTGCGCCATGCAATCGACCCAGGAATCGATATCCCCTGCCAGCATACCGGTTTCTCCATGCCGCACCACACCGCGATACGGCGTCAAATCCTGGTAGATTCCCGGGATACCCGCCATGCCGTATTCCAGCCACTTAATGCTGCTCTTGCATTCGTTGAATTCGCACGGCGCCAACGGCACCAGCATAATGTCGAAATCCGCCTGCTCCAGGTTTTGGATATATCCGGGATAATTAGCAATATATTCCCGTTCCAAAATAACACCGGGTTTCCCATCGAGCTCCTGGGGAAACAAACCCCAGAACTTGAACACCACCTGATCTCCATAACGCTCTAAGATTTGTTCGATGGCGGGAACCATGGTGCGGATGTCGCCAGTATGGGTCACCGTTCCGGTGTAGCCGATCACCACCGGTCCGTTATGCGGTGATTCCGGCACCTGTTTCTGCCACAATTTAGGATCGACGGTGTTGGGAATGACCGTCACGAAGGGATTGTATTCCATCAAATTGGATTTCAATCGCTCGGTGCTTACGGTAACGTGATCCGCCATCCCTATGTGGCGTTTGATGAAGGGCATGCCCCAACCGAACATATCCTTTTGAGGATGCCAGTCGGGCACATTAATGAGCAGGTCATCGATTTCGTAAATCACGACTTTCCCTTGGGTACGCGCACTATCAATAGAATCCTGGAACAGATCCATATTAATGAAGCTGCGCTGAAAAATCGCCACATCGGTGTGATCCGGAATTGTCGGATTCAAAACTTGATTACCCTCGAAACGCAACGGATAATCCAGAACGATCTTACCCTGGCGCTCAAGTTCCTCCAACGGTGCAACCAGACGAACATAAAAGCAGGCTTCAGTGGATTTCAGGGTAAACAACGATACCTTCAACGGGCTGGTGATTTCAACTCGAGAAGCAGATGATGATTCATTCATGGCTGTATCTTTCATTTTAGCAGTAGAGGATTCTGTGGGTTCAGTTGAAGACGTTTGTGTGGGCTCTGCTGTTGTGATTGTGTTGCCGATATTCAGAGGTTGAGTCTCCTTGGTCGTATGGCTTCCTACCGGTGATTCCACCTCCGGCGGGATTCTGTCCAAGACTTTCATGCGTTCCATGATTTCTTTGGCTTTTTGTACCTGTCCCGCTTTGGCATATGCTTCCCCCAATTGGAACAGATACATGGAGTCTTCGTTGGTAGAGTCCCGGTGAGATTCCAAAATATCGATAGCGGTTTTCAGGTCTCCTCGCACCACTGCGGCTGCAGCTTCCTCCCGCCATCTGATGGTCACGATTTCCGGAACGACGTCCGCATACTGTTGATAGATTTCCAGGGTCTTACGGGCACTTTCCTCCCAAGTAAACTGTCGTACCGCCTCACAAGCAGCATCCCCCTTCGGATTATCCCAAGCCTCCAAAATCACCTCTCTAATATTCTCCGAATTATCCGGGGAGAAATAATGCGCTGCATCGCCCAAGTAATCCGGCAGTGCCCCCGATGATGACCCCGCCACTCCGGTGCCGGCAGCCGCCGCTTCCAAGGACACCAGCCCCGGCAATTCGTACCAACTGGGAAGCACATGCAGCCGGGCTGCTTGGAATCCCGATACCAGCATTTCCGCAGGGAGCCGGTCCAGAAACAGAGTTTTTTCCTTACGCTGGTATCGCTTGCACAGTTCCTCATATTCCGGCTGATAGGTAAATCCACCGGTGGCGAAAACCACAGGGATATCATCGTGTTCCAGTGCCTTAAGCAGCATCAACTGGTTCTTCCGCGATTCCAGCCGTCCCACGCATAGGATGAAATCATCCAACCCGAATTCCTTACGGAAAGCGGTGCCGCCATCGCCTATTGACAAATCCAAAGTTGGAGCGAAGGGCACGATTTCCGCTCGAGCGATTTTAGAGAAGCGCCCCAATAGGGCTTTCCGTTCCGTATCCCCGCAGCAGAAATGGCATTTGGCATTATAGGCAACATAGTCATTACGCAACGTACCGCTGGGTGGCAGTTGTCGAAGCCTTTCCATCTCTTCGCCGAATACGGTTTCGTCCTGCCCGGCTTCGATATACCGCTGAAACGAGTTGATGATCTCGTAGCTCATCTCCAAGTACCGGGGCCAATCTTCGTACAGCGATGTAACGACATAAGGCTTTCCCTGCGTGATCACATTTTCAGCGAATTGGTGTGATGCCGGTAGAATAGTCAGGTTGAACAAATGCACTAAATCGTAGTCCCGGACATCCTGAAGCTGCGGGCTGAAGTTCACCTTGACGCCTAAGGACTCCAATTCCGCTTGCAACCGGTGCATCACTTCGGTATCACCGCCGGGGTGCGTCAGGGCGTTATGCCGGTTCTGGAACAGCACTTTCATTGGCGACTTGACATGCACTTGCTTCGGCTTTTCTTGGGGTGCTTGTATCACCGGGTGCATTTTTCCCACACGCAATCGATCGCGGATTTCGGTTAAGCGGTTCGCCACCCGTACTGCTTGGTGTTTCAGCGTCCAATTCTCCAGGATATCCTGACGAGCCCGCCGCCCGATTTCTGCGGCAGCTTCCGGATGTTCGTATATGAAGCGCATGTGCTGAGCGCAGCCGTCCACACTGGGTTCCGCCAACATCTGCCCGGCATAGATGGGAGCATCGATAATCTGATCCTGATCCACTTCCTTCAGGCTTTCATAATCCACCATCAGGCTGTTTTTCGAATTCATAAATTCCGTGTTCCCGCTCCAATCGGTGGCGATACAAGGCTTCCCCAACGCCATGGATTCCATATAAGGGATTCCCCACCCTTCCCCACGGGATGGCAGCACAAAACCAGTACAACTATTGTACAAGGCGGGCATCTGGGCATCGGGGATGCGGTTACCGAGCACGATAATCGGCGGAACTTGATCTCTACGCGTACCCATCTGCTGCAGACCCAGGTCGATTAGACTGTCCACCTGACCGCTCTTGCCGTAATATGACCTGATCACCAATGATACATCATCGTCAGGATGAAAAGCTTGCAAATAAGCGCGCAGCAGGACATCCCATCCTTTGCGTTTCGACCATTGGAATGTGGACAGAAAAATGCATTCCCGGGTGCCGGGGATAGGAAATGTCCCCGCTTTTTCAGGATCGTACCGGTCTGGATCGATCCCCAAGGGCAGTATTTTTATCCTATCTTTCGATAATCCGGCTCTGGCAAAAGTCTCGAAATTGAAATGAGTGGGCACCCAGGTTTCGTCCATCTGGATCAGCGCATCCCGCCAATCCGTGGGAATTCCGTGGGTTTCAAACATGGTGCTGCAGATATAGTAACCGTGATTAGGATTTGACATCCGGGCAAATGCACAGGTATCATTTCCCGGACTGGCGGGGATGTGATGCAAAACATAAATGGATTCCGGTCCCTGCTTAGCGGGTCTTCCCGTCAATTTCAAAATACGCCCGACCGTTTCCGGATCCACTTGTGTGCGATATTCGATCATCTCACCGTTATCTGCCCTAAGTTTTATAGAATCAGGAGACAAGACGGCATTATCTTTTACCAGTTTAGCATCATACATCCCGGAAAACCACACCGATACCGCTCGGATGTCCACATTAATGTCGTCCAACCCAATCACCAAATTCCGCGCCATGGAAGCGTATCCGGAAATGTCCAACATGGGCGCTTCGTAAGTCAATTGCACCGGATTGGATATCATCCTATCCTGAATCTGGCTGTACTGCTGCTGAAAACCAGTGCTTTTGACAACAGGTTTCGGAGTCTGATTTTCCTCCATAACACTTTTATCAACAGTTTGACCCGCCTGTTGGTCGATTTCTTCGGAAATCAACGATTCAGCGATCTCAACCGGGTCGGATTTGACCTGATTTTCTGTGCGGGCATGGACGATGGATGCAATTACTTGTCGCATTTTTTCCGCTACCCGGTCCCAGGTGTACTGCCGAGCCCGTTCCTTCCCAAGCTGGATGTATTTATTGCGATAGCCCTCATCGGTCAGCAGTCTGACGATCTCTTGAGCCATGGTATCGGTGTCGTTAGGATCGCACATTACGGCGGCATCCCCCGCTACTTCAATCAACGACGACCGGTTAGAACTGACCACCGGAATCCCTGCCGCCATCGCCTCCAGCACCGGCAGCCCGAAACCTTCATATAGCGACGGAAACAGGAAAACGGAACTAACATGCTGAATGACACGGAGCTCTTCTGGAGATACGAAGCCGGTCATCACCACTTTGTCCTGCACCCCGTATTTCTGCGCCAGCTCCTGGATTTTTTCGACCTCTTCATCCGCAGCCGCTCCGGCTAAAACCAGCCGGAAATCACCGAAATACTGCGTTCCAACCTTTTGTGCCGTTTCCAACAACCCTTCCGGATTCTTGCGGGGATCCAACGACCCCACATACAGAATCAACGGTCCGTCGAAGCGGATCCGGGAACGTACGGTGGCGATCAAATCCGGATCGGGACTATCGAAAAAATATTGTGCGATACCACCCCCCATCACCGAATTCCTATCCTCCGGCACTTCCAAATATCGTATATAATCATTCTTGGTACATTCCGATAGCGCCAGGAAATGATCCACATGTTTCGATAGCCACCCCAGCCGTTTTTTATAAGCATCCGCCCAATCGGGATCATCTTTCAAGTACTGATCCTCAAACACTAACGGGATCAAATCATAGGCATTGGCTATGATCGTTACATCCCTTAGTTCCATCGGTACCAAGGGCTTGCATGCAATCGAACCGCCCTGAGACACCGGACCGACAGGGATCGGTGTCAACGAGTCGGTCAGCCAAAACACATCCAGCGTGGACGGTACCAACTGATCGTAATATCTGTACACGCAGTTGGAATTCTCCGCGCGGGACAGGTATATTATTTCCGGTGTGATTTCGGTATTCCGGTCACCGTACAGTGTGAAGTAACAGTCCGGAGACGACTTGATCAGCGCTTCCAGCGAATGGAACACATAATGCCCGATCCCGCGCATGTTGCTGGCGCTAAATTGCAGGGTACGCACGTCCACCCCGATAATCTTTCGGTCTCCAACCAAAGCCCGAGTCCATTTTTCCAGAAACACCGGGTAACTGCGCTCCGACCGTTCCACTGCTGTTGAATTGTCGATCGACTGGGTTTCGTAATGCGTCACCACTGCCCGGGGATTTAACACCACCCGGTATCCCATCTGCCGTACGGTCAAGCATAAATCAATGTCATCATAATACATCTCGTAGCGCCGTTCCAAGCCGCCCACCCGATTAAACAACTCCCGTTCGATCAACAAGCACGCTCCCGTCACACCCGCCACCTCTCGAATAGCAGCGCATGAGGGATCATCGCCCGGTTTCCCTTGATGGAGATGCACCGGCAGCAGGTCGGGAGTGACATCGAGTCCCATATGCTGAATAGTCCCATCGGGATAAAGCAGCTTGGCGCCCACAATCCCGATCGATGGGTCAGACTGGTACAGGTCAATCATTTCCCGCAGCCACCGGGGATGTACCTCGGTGTCGTTGTTGAAAATCAGCAGGTATTTCCCGCGTGCTTCCTGAGCCCCATGATTAACCGCACCGATAAATCCCAGGTTCTTATCGTTGCGTATCGAGCAAAACGGCGGTTGCAGGGTGGCTAAAAATTCCGCAGTTTCGTCAGTGGACGCATCATCAACAACGATTACCTCATACCGCACGTCGTTGGTATGTTGACGGATGGTCTCTAAACAGCGCTTGGTAAAATGGCACTGGTTATAGACCGGGACAATGATGGTACATTCGATTTCTTGCTGGGTTTTCATGTAATGGTTGCTCATGTCTTAGTATTTAATCTCTATCTGGATAACACTTGCCCGGCGGCATACTGTTCACTGGGGACAGCCCAATCCGCTTCATTTTCCAAAATAAACCGCCGATGGGTGCAGAACCACTGCACCGTTTCCGACAATCCCGACTGCAAATCGGTTTCCACCTGAAATCCGTATTTCTCCCTGGCTTCAGCCGTATTCAGTGATTTTTGGTTAGGATTTCGCGCTCCGTCGGTCCAACAGATTTCCCCCGAATATTCCAAATATTCGGCGATTTGCTCCACCACCTCACCCCAAATTGCTGTGTGTCCCGACCCAATATTGATGATGCCCCCCTCAGTGCCGCCTTCGATGACGCGAATTATCCCATCCGCAGCATCGCCCACGTAAATAAAATCTACGTTATCATCAAAATGACCTAAAACATCAACCTCCGGTTCACCGTTTTCCTTTGCATCGCTGATAGCTCTGATGGTCGATGACATCACCCGGCGCCCATTAACATAGAACCGGTCGCCGGGACCGTACAATTCTCCCGTGATAAATGCGGTAATTTTGTAATCCCCATATTCACCGGTCTGATAATTGACTATTTCCTGCAGGAATACTTCAGCGTGGGACCGGTAGTTCTGGTATCCATCCCATTGGGAAACATCCACCGCCTCCCGCTCCGAAAAAGGCGACTGGCACCAAGAGGGATAGGCATGATGATCCCAAACCGTAATCATTTCGGCAATGTCGTTATGTTTTGCCGCAATCAGGATATTCCGCCACATAACCACATCGGGATGATCCAACGGGTCATGTTTGTCGCTTGTTTTCTCACCATTATCAATGGCATAGGGGCACGATGCCGCAAGGTGTATCACCATATCCGGAGGGTAATCCCGCAGTAATCGATTCGCCGAATCCAACGTAGCGAGATTGTAATGTTTACTCTTGGGTACAAACACGTCTCGGAAACCGCAATCCTGCAGCTTCTGCACTAAATAGGTTCCCAAAAATCCATCTCCACCGGTTACGATGATCTTCCGTTGCGTCAGGACATCCATGACATCCTCCTATATTTACATTGAGTTGACTGTCGGGTCATCCGTCTCCCGGGTCAACCGTAATTTTTCCTCGCTATGATATCTGATTATTCGTTTATCCTTAGTATTTCCGTGTCGCTGGATTGCCTGCCGATGGTAGTCCAGAATATCCGACAGCGTCTGTTCCCAGGGAATCCTCGGCGACCATCCGGTTGTATCCACAAAATGTCTGTTCGATCCCACGAATCGGGGAATTTCCACCGGGCGAAACAATGCCGGATCCGGCACGATGTCGAATTCGCTTGTTGCCAGGGACAACAGCCCATCCAGCAGTTCCTGAATGGTACGCCCAACTCCAGAACAGAGGTTATACACCGCACCGGATTCACCCTTCGTCATCGCCAATTGATATGCGCTCATCATGTCGCGCACGTCGGTGAAATCCCTGACCGCTTCCAGATTACCGACGTGCAGTCGCCGGTGGTTGGAATCCACCTCCCCCACTGCAATTTGCTTAGCGAAATCGGAAGCAGCGAATCCCGGTCCCTGCCGGGGTCCGATATGATTGAAGGCTCTGACCCGCACGATGGGCAGTCCGTCCCGCAGGAAATACTGTTGGCACAATTGGTCAGCGGATGCTTTACTCAACGCATACGGGTTCATCGGGTTCAAAGGGCAGTCTTCGGTGATTCCGCCACCGTCATCTGCCGACGTAACAGCGTTAACACTCTTACCATAGACGTCAGCGGACCCGACGTGGAGCACTTTCGGACAAGGACTAAGCTCCTTCAGGCAGTCGAGCAGCGCTAACGTGCCCATTACATTGATGCGGAAGGTTTCTCGGGGATTATCCCAGGAACGCGGCACCGAGGCTTGTGCTGCCAGGTGATATACGCAGTCCGGCGCTGGATCTAAGAGCGATTCCAGCGCCGACCGGTCTTCGAGATCCGCCAGCACGATATCCTGACGCGACAACTCTCCGGCATCGATTAGCCCTTCGAGATGCGTCAACGGATCCTGTGGTCCTCCCAATCCCCGGACACCATGCCCGTGGCGTATCAGCAGTTCCGCCAAATGGGAACCCGCAAACCCTGTGATCCCGGTTACTAAAATGTTCATTAAATGTTCATCTTCAAAAGATGACAACAAGGAGGGAAATTGTGATACTTATTAATACGCTGTTATTTTCGATTATACCTAACAATCTCTATGACGATGACGGTACCGGCACTGCACGTTGCGTTTTCCGACCCGTCTTCACATCTGCCAATCTGGGTGCTTTGGGCACCGGAAACAGTTCCTGCTTAATCAAGTCCATATCGGCATTCACCATCATCTCCACTAAGTGTTCGAAGGTCACTAACGGTTCCCAATCCAGCTTTTCACGTGCCTTGGATGCATCACCCACCAGGAGGTCAACCTCCGCGGGACGCACGTAGCGGGGATCGATCTTCACGTATGGCTGCCAGTCAATGTCCACTGCGGCAAACGCGCATTCCACGAATTCCTGGACGCTGTGGGTTTTGCCGGTTGCGATTACGTAATCGCCCGGTTCGTCTTGTTGGAGCATCCGCCACATGGCTTGCACGTAATCACCGGCGAATCCCCAGTCGCGTTTGGCGTCCAAGTTACCCAAGCGCAGCTCGTTCGCCAGCCCCATCTTAATCCTTGCCGCACCATTGGTGATTTTCCGGGTCACGAATTCCAATCCCCGTCGGGGAGATTCGTGGTTGAACAATATCCCGTTGCAGGCGAATAGCCCGTAGGATTCCCGGAAATTGACGGTGATACAGTGTCCGTACACTTTGGCAACGCCATAGGGGCTTCGGGGGTAGAACGGAGTAGTCTCGCATTGAGGCACTTCCCGCACTTTACCGAACATCTCTGATGATGAGGCTTGGTAGAACCGGATTTTCGGATTCACCACGCGGATGGCTTCCAACAATTTAGTGACGCCTAAAGCGGTGAATTCACCGGTAAGGATCGGTTGGTTCCAGGAGGCGGGCACGAATGACTGCGCTGCTAAGTTATATACCTCGTCAGGTCTTACTTCATCCAGGATATTCACCAAGGATAACTGGTCCAGTAAATCACCCGGCACTAAGGTTATCTGATCCTTGATGTGCTCGATTCTGCCGCCGGTTTCGGTGCTGGACCGCCGGATCATTCCATATACATCATAATGCTTGCTCAGCAAAAATTCGGCAAGATAAGAACCATCCTGCCCGGTAATGCCTGTAATCAACGCTTTCATATTCCACTCCTGTAAGTTACCATCCGATAAAGTTCAACAACGAGGGCTGCATCACCATAGCACCCACGTTTAAGGTCGCTTGATACGCCACCTGATCCAACTGCAGATCCATGATGGCTTGCACCATATCGGTATCCGCCACGTCGGACAAGGAATCGGTCAAGGTGAGATTGGTATTAAGCAGTTGGCTGTTGACGTTGTTCATCCGATCCACTCTGGCGCCGACCGTAGCCTGAAAGCCAGCCACTCGCTCCCGGATGGCTTCCAACGCCTCCAATAACTCATTTATGTTCTCGACGTCTTCGTAGCCCGGCGGTACTTCGTTATGATTGTTCAGGAAATCCCGGATACCCATGGCTACCCAGAAGAGGTCAGTTATTTCCCCTTCACCGTCGGGCATAAACAGCTCATCACCGGGAATATTGATCGCTATCAAATCGCCCACGCCAATTGCCCGGAAGATTTCCCCCATGGGGGAAGTCACGGCCTGGGATACACTGGTAGTATCCCCTCCGGGACCCTGAATGTCATCGAAGGGCATGGTTTGCGTCCACTGACCGGCGAATATGAACACCCCGTTGTATTGGTTGTTGGCTTGCGACACCAACTGTTGGATGAGTTGTTCCACCTCCACCGCCAACCCTTCCATATCCTCTTCGGATAGCGTTTCATTATCGCCTCGGATTCCGGTAGTGTATATACTGGTAATCAGATCGTTGATTTCAGTTAACGAATTTTCGGTAAACGACAATCGGCTCAAACCATTTTCCAAATTACGGCTGAACTGCTCATTCTGGGCAATCTGTTCGGTAAGCAGCAGGGTTTGATGCACGCCCACCGGATCATCGGACGGTCGGTGCAATCGGTACCCCGATGCGATCTGATTCTGCAGGTCATACAAGCGGGAAGTCCGATTTTCCACGTGACGCAGGAAATCCGTCACTCGCATCATATTGGTTATCCGCATAGCTATTCTTCCTATTATTAAACAAGATTCAGCACGGTATCCATCATCTGCGATACCGTCGTCACCAATCTGGCAGCCGCTTCATAGGCTTGCTGGTACTGGATTAGGTTGGTCATTTCTTCGTCCAAGTTGACCCCGGATATCGATTCGCGTTGGTTTTCCAACTGATCCAACGTTGCTTCTTCCTGGTTACGACGGAAGGTGGAATTCTGCCGCACCACACCAACTTCCGACACCAAATTGGCGTAGTAATCGCTGATGGTGGCGGTGCCGTTTTCCATTAACAGCGCATTCTGCAGCCCGGCGATGGCTAATGCATTGTCGTTGTCTCCCGGAGCTCCCGATCCGGATGCCGCAATCACTTCCAGGCTGTTGAGCACCTCGCTGGACAACGCAATATCACCAGCACCGGTGGTGTTCGGGTCAAAGAAGTTATTGCCGGTGGCGCCATTCAATCCATATCCCCCCAAATGCAGGCTGTTAACCTGCGACACCATAGTATTCGCCAGTTCATCCATCCGCTCAGCCACCTCGGGGATCCTCTCATCCCGCATCTCTATCAATCCGGCTACCTGACCTCCCGACACCACCACTGGCGCACCGCCGTCCGTCCATACCAGATCATGTACCGAGCCGCCCGACACCGACCGTTCCACTGTGTTGATAGTGGTGAAGATATTGCCTTGCACTAAGATCTGCCCCCCGATATACACGTTGATTTGCCCGTTGGACCCTTCGCTCACTTGGGTGTCCACCAGTTCCGATAAGTTATTAAGCAATGCGTTGCGTTGATCGCGCAGGTCGTTGGCTTGTCCGCCGGTACTTTCGATGTCTGCAATGCGTTCATTGAGGTCGGCAACCGCCGATGCCAAGGAATTGATTTCGCTCACTCTGACCTGCAGTTCCTGGTCCAAGTCCTGCCGTTCCGACATCAAGGAATTATGGATACGGTTGAATTCGGTACATAAGCTCTGTCCGGTTTGCCGCAGGTCGGCACGGGCGGTCAGATTTTCCGGGTCGTTGGCTACGTCCTGCCAACTGTTCCAGTAATCAGACAACAAATCCGACAAGCCGCTGGTATCGGTAACATCGCCAAAAATGTTCTCCAGGTTCTGCAAACTGCCGTCAATGGCTTGCCATTGGGCGGTATTGCTGTATCCATCACGAATGCTGCGGTCCAGCAGGTTGTCATGAATCTGCTGGATGCCCAGCACATTCACCCCGGTCCCTATTGCCCCCAACACCGTTGGCAGGCACATGGAGGGTGATATCAGAGCCCGTTGTCGGGAGAAACCGGGTGTATTGACATTCGCGGTGTTGTGCCCGATAACCGCTAAAGCAATCTGATGAGAGTACAGGGCGCGACGCCCTAATTCTAACATACCGTTTAATGTGGTCATACCGACATCCCGTGTCGCTAAATTCGTTGATCAAGGAAAATGGCTGGATTCTGCGTCTCACCGCTGGGACTTACCGATTTCATCGCATTACAGGCTGCGGCGATCTCCTGCAGCACTTCCCGCCCCCGTTCCACCATGCGTCCCAACAGAGTTGCATTTATCAGCGTCCGGTCTTGCACCTCTTTCAAGATGCCTTTCAGCTTCGTGATAATACCGCCTCGATCATCGCTGCTACCCTTGGAACTGTCATCTTGCAGGTGTTGGATTTCCTTGCCGTGAGTTTCCATCCAGCGGGCTCGCTGCGTTTCATAGTGGTGCAATATCTCAGCCAATTCCGTAGCCTCCCGCATGGATGCCACCACGTCCTTCGACCGGTTCTGGCGGATCATTTCTTCCTGTGACCGCAAATGCTCACACAGTCGTTCCGCCGCCTCCAATTCCCCGGTCAAGATTATCTGAAATTCCTTCCATTCTGAATCCATATGCATCCTCAAATATATTATTTCGAATTAGGTTGATTTAATGAAACATTGCCCGATTTCAATGGTGCGATCTGACTTCTACCGGAATCACTTTGGCTCAGGGTACCGTCTCCTGAAAGCTGACGATACAATGTCTTCCACAGCCCGAATTTCCCCTGCCGGGAGGATTGGGTAGCGATTTCCCAATCCATCATGTCCTGGAACATTTCCGAATCGTTGCCGCTGTCCAGGAATCCTTCCTTGGGCACGCTTTCCCTCATGGTCTTCAGCAGGTACGATACCAGCACCGCCTCGAAATCCTGGCACGCTCGCGCCAGTTTTGGGTCTGACGGTGCCTGGGAAGCGGGTGGATTGCCGGTCTTACCCGTATTCCGCTGTAATGGTAGGGGCTTTGTGTGTGACGGTACGGCAGTAGGTGTGGCTGCCGACTGGATGGTTGCATCCATTTGGATTCAGGTACTTATATTATCACAATTTCGGCGCTCAGAGCACCGACTTCTTTCAATGCTTGAAATATGGCGATCAGGTCTCGGGGAGTTACACCCAACGAATTCAACGCCTTAGCCACTTCCCCTACGCTGGGGGATTTTTCGATGATGGTTAATCCTCCGCCCTCTTTAGTTACCGAAATACGATCCTGTGGCGTCAGCATAGTCCGCCCACCACTGAAGGGAGCAGGTTGCGATACCATCGGCGTGGAAGTAATCTCCACCGTCAGGCTGCCGTGTGCCACCGCTGCCGGCGATAGGCTGACGTATTCGCCCACCACCACCGTACCGGTACGCTCGTTGATCACCACTCGCGCTGTGCCGTCCGGCTGTACTTCTATCGTTTCCAACTCGGCTAAGAATCCGGGGATTTCTTCCTCGGTCAATTCCGCTGGAATCTGCACCTGCACCGTCCCCCGGTCCAATACCATCGCCGATTCGCTGTACACCGCATTGACCGCCGCCGCCAACCGGCTGCAGGTGGTGTAATCGGGTACGTTCAAATTGATATCCACCGCTTCGGAGAAATCCGCTGACGTCGGAAAAGGACTAATCACCGATGCACCGTTAGGAATTCGTCCCACCACCGGATGCCCCTGCTTGATTCTGTTACCGCCCGATGCCGCTTGGAAACCACCGATGGAGATGCTTCCCTGGGCATGGGCTCGAATTTCCCTGTCGGCGGACGACAACGGCGTCATCAACAGTGTGCCGCCTTCCAACGATGAGGCATCGCCTAACGACGATACCGTCACATCGATCTTCGTTCCCGCCTGGATGCCCGGCGCCAATTCAGCCGTAATCATCACCGCCGCCACATTCTTCAACCGTATCTTATCGGCATCCAACGTGATCCCGAACCGATCCATCATGTTGCGAAAGGCTTGGGCGGTAAACACGCTGCGGCTGCCGTCGCCGGTGCCGTTTAACCCCACCACCAGCCCGTAACCGATCACCGGTTCCGCTTTCATACCCCCGAATGTCGCCAAATCTTTGATTCGAACTCCGGAATCGCCCTCGCCGCTGGTCAGCAGAATAATCGCCGGAATCAGGATTCCTAAAGCGAATAAGCCGCGCTTGGGTGTCAGTAATTTCGCCATGTTAAAATATCCAGTTCAATATTCTTGTGATGATGCCCGGTTTGTGAGCACTGGTAATCATGCCTTTACCGCTGTAGGTTATCTCCGCATTGGATATATTATAGGAATAGACGATGTTATCCGCGGTGATATCCTGGGGACGGACGGTACCGGTCAAGGTCGTGATCTGGCGCTCGCCGTTGATATCCACGGTCCGGCTGCCTTCGATCAGGTAGTTTCCCGCTTCATCGATTTCCATAATCGTAGCGGTAATCTTGGCTCTCAAGTTCCCTTGTCGACTGGTTTTCCCTTCCCCGCTATACTCATTACTAACGCTGCTCCCAATGTTGAACAGGGGCAGGAAATCAAAATCTCCGGTGGCTTGGTTGGAAAAGTTGGACTCGTGCTCGTTTTCCGTTTTGGTGCGGGCTTGGCTGCGAGCGGATGATACTTCGATGATTTCCACTGTCAGGATATCGCCCACTTTCCGGGCTTTGATGTCGCTGAACATGGAGGCATAGGGTCCGGAATCATTCGCCATAAGTCCGCTTCCGGAAGGGTTTACCATTAGCAGTAATACCAGCACCGCCGCCATGATTACACATGCTTTTCTTGTTATCATTATTTCTTTCCTATCCTATTGAACTACCACTGACTTATCCCCCACCACTTGTGCATTCAGCTTCTCCTTAGTCAACATATTCTTCACCATGATCCAATCCCCTGGTCTGCCATTTTGTTTGGCTTGCCCATCAACCGTGGCGGTCACCCCGTCACAGTAAGCGGTTATCTTAACCAAATCCCCCCGGTACACCGCATAGGGAACATCTATCATCCCAATAACGATTACACGACCCCCGGTGATAGTGCGCTTGGCACGGTAACCGATAATTAATTCCACTTGAGTGCAGGGATTAACAACCATACTGGAAGTTTCCAACTGCTGCGGCTTTAGGTGGTCCCGCGTAATCAATGTACCCCGGGGAATGGTTTCCCTGGCAACCCACAACGTCTCCTGAGTGGTAATATCCACCCGTACCGAAAATTTCCCATCCAATGTCGCCTGGTGGTACACCCCTATTTTGAGCATCACTGGTCCACGCAACCGGACTTCCGGCTGATGAATAATTCCGACCGTCGATCCCGGAGGCAGGGCTTTACCGCGAAATTCCCTGGTCAATCTCCATTGATACTCCACCCCGCCTGGCATCAGCCGCTCTTTCAAATATTGTTCAATCAGTGTGTTGAGCACTCCCGGGGTTAACTGGTCACAAGGATTGGAAACCCGCACTTCAGGAGCACCGGTGATTACTATTTCCCGAGGATCGTATCCCTGGGTAATGCATGCAGTCATGACTCGATCCTTAGTCATCGTATGAAATAAACCTGAAGCAGGCGCCCGTCCCAGTGGTATTTCCCCGAGACGAGCAGCCTGCGTGGTATCGATGCCGAAGACTTCCGCGATGTCTTTTAGCTGCAACATGCCGCCCTCAGCCAAAACGTTTTGACGGAGAACAACTGTTAGGGTGGGATCGGCAAAGGTTGGAGTCCCAACCACGACGATCACCAGCCATAGAAGGAGAATCGAACGAGTGATATGTTTGCTACAGGTTGCCAAACCAGCTATACAAGTCACCATGTTCACCCTAAAAAACTATCGCTTCAAATTGTTGGCTATCGACAACATGTCTTCGGCGGTTTTTATAGCCTTTGAATTAAGTTCGTATGCCCTCTGCGCCACAATCATATTTACCATTTCCTCGATCACCTGGACATTGGACCCTTCCAGATACCCCTGCAGTAGTGTGCCAAATCCTTCGTTGCCCGGAGATCCGATGATGGGATCACCGGATGCAACAGTAGGTTTGAAAAGGTTCTGCCCGATACTGGATAAGCCCACCGGATTCATAAACCTCGCCAACTCGACCTGTCCTACTTCCTGAGGTTCGGTGTCGCCGATCAAAAGAACTGATACAATCCCTTCAGCATCAATGGATATGCTGGCGGTGTCCTGTGGAAGGACGATTTCCGGCTCCATGAAATAACCGTCGGATGTGACTAAGTCGCCGTCTGGCGACAGCTTAAACGACCCGTCGCGAGAATATGCCACTGTCCCATCGGGCATCATTATCTGGAAGAATCCGGTTCCGTTAATCATCATATCCAGCGGATCTTGGGTTGCCATCGGTGCACCCTGCGAATAATTTCGCTGGGTGGAGATGGTTCGAGTCCCGTGCCCCACCTGCAATTCCGCGGGTGCCCCGCCTGTGTCCAACCCACCGGAGCTCACCGATTTCAAGGTCTGATAGATCAAATCCTGGAATTCGGTTCGGCTTTTCTTGAAACCGGTGGTGTTGACGTTGGCTAAATTATTGGCAATATTATCAATCTGCAACTGCTGGGCTTTCATCCCGGTGGCTGCAGTGTTTAACGCTCGAATCATGTCATCTCCTGTTAATAAAGAATCTTGTGTATCGTGCTGGCAGACCCCAAAGGGCGTTAACTGCCGCCCTCGCCCGTCAGTTCAATTATCCATTACCGGATTTCACCCACTGTAATCCCACGCCGCAACGTCTCATCCTGCGCCATTATGGCGCGGGCGTTCGCCTGATATGTGCGATACAGGGTAATCATCTCCACCATTTCTCTGATAGTTTCCACATTGGATTCTTCCAGGAAACCTTGATTTACAACCGTTTCCAGTGCCTCGGTTTCGGAAGCGCCGGGACCTGCGGCAAACAGGTTGTCCGCCTTTTTCACCAGCGCTTTCTTATCAGAAAAATCCACTACCTTCAGCCGGTCGATTTCCTGTCCGTCAGCCAGGACCGCACCATTTTGGGCAATCACTACATCGCCGTGCGGAAGTGATATCGGACCGCCCTGACCCATCACGTTTTGTCCGCTTAGGGTAACCAGGTTACCTTCCGGGTCCAAGGTAAACATCCCCGACCGGGTGTACATAGTACCCTCGTCAGTCTTCACCGCAAAGAACCCGGGACCGCTCAAACACAAATCCAACGGGTTACCGGTTGATCTCATCCCTCCCTGAGAGAAATTCGTCAACACTTCCTGGGCTTCGTTGATCATGGAATTTAAGTCACCGCCGCTGTTCAACAACAGCGATGCATCCAGCAAGGTCTTCAGGAACACCTGGTCTTTCTTGAATCCCACGGTGGCGGCATTGGCGAGATTGTTGGCGATAATTTCCTGCTGGGTCATCCTGGGCACCATCCCCGCCGCAGAAGTAAAGATTCCCTTGATCATGCCGATTCCTATAGTAGTGGTTTAAGAATACCGGAGTACTTGCTCGTGCATTCAGCAAGGATTGTACCACATGAGTTCTTGATATTAAAACCCTTATATTTTCAGAAGTTAAAGCATAACTTCACATATTGTTAATGGTAAGTTTTACCTATGAACAACCTTGCACCAGCACTATTTCGTTGCAGCAAATCGACATGAAAGCTCGAAGAATGTATTTAAACTTTCGCTGGCATAGGTTTCGGCATATGCCATAACTTAATTTAGAACCGGAAGAGAAGAGAGTCTCTCAATCCGGCGATTACAACCATCTGAATTTCCTATAGAAACGAAAACCATTCAACCTAAAAATCGCTTTTTTCTCGGCAATTCGAACCTGGGAAAATGAAAAAATTATTTCGTAACAGCTAACACCATTGATGGCACAATAGACACCTTTTCAACCTGCTGTAGGCAAGAATTTCCGAACCCGCTAATTTCCGGTGAGGGGAATCATTTTTTGCTTGCATTTTGAGGTCTATTCCCGTATATTGAAACGGCATTTCAACAGAAATCACTGTGGCGGAATCGAACGATCATAATTCCGGCGCAGTTGTCGATTATTTGTAGCATTGACATTATCTGGAGATTCCCATGGCAAACGCTCCTATTCTGGTCACCGGTGGAGCAGGATATATCGGGTCTCATCTGACCCGCTTTCTATTGGAAAATGGATACCGCGTCCATCTGCTGGATAATTTTACCTATGGTTGGAAAGGCATTGAGGACATCAAAAACCATCCGGAGTTGGTGATATTCGAAGGCGATATCTACAATATCAAACATGTGGTGAAGGCGGTCAAGGGAACCAAGGTGGTCATTGCCTTGGCGGCGATTGTGGGCGATCCGGCAGCCGCATTGGATGAGGACGAAACCAACAGCACCAACTTCGAATCCACCAAAGTCATGTTGGAAGCCTGTGAACATTACAATGTGGAACGGTTGGTGTTCGCATCATCCTGCAGCGTCTATGGCGCCAATTCCGACATTCAACTGAACGAAGGTTCCTGGCTGAATCCGGTGTCCTTGTACGCCAAAACCCGCATTCTATCCGAGCAGGTCCTGCTGGGAAATTCCCGAACCGTAGCGCCCACCATCCTGCGTCTGTCCACCGTGTTCGGACTGTCAAAGCGAATGCGCTTCGACTTAGTTATCAACATCCTAACCGCCAAAGCCGCCCGGGAAGGGCAAATCCAGATATTCGGAGGCAGCCAGTGGCGACCGCTGATTCACGTTAAGGATGCGGCGCGGGCATTCATGATGGCTGCGGAAGCTCCCATCGAGCTGGTAAGGGGGGAAATCTTCAATGTGGGCGGGAATAACCTCAATTTCCGTATTAAGGAACTGGGCGTAATCGTAAAGAAAATCATGCCGGAAACGGTTATTGACATCAAGCCGGAGGATCCGGACCGGTACGATTACCGCGTCAATTTCGATAAAATAAAATCAATGTTGAATTTCGAACCCCAACACGACATCGAGTTCGGAGTCCGTGAAATCCAGCAATTCCTTGATACCACCGACATCGACTTGACCGATGACATCTACTACATATTATCCTTCAGCGAGCCTCCTGCTGACCT
>CBDVBD010000009.1:0-40290 GCA_965372135.1 uncultured bacterium
ATTTGGTGATGACGCTTTCCATGCTGTGCGCCAAAGATACAATGGGATCCAATCCCATCAGTTGCGCGGATCCTTTGAAGGAGTGCAGATCGCGCATCAAACAATCCCATAAATGGTCTTGATCCTCCCGGTTTTCCATCGCCAACAACACTTGCTCGATTTCCTCGATTACATCCGTTGATTCGTCAAGATATTCCTGCAAAAGCACGGACACATAATCAGAATTACCACTCACTTCTTAGATACTCCATTGTGTTCTGATGTCATCAAATATCAAACAGATGACAACATCACCTTATGTTTAATCGCTGGCGAGCCGCACAAATTCCCGTGCGCGTTCCACCCCGTCTTCCAACTCTAAGGTAAATTGTTCGACGTTGATTTCGCCGATTTGAGGATTGTCACGTTGCAAAATCTTCCAAGCCGGATCGTTTTCCAACGATCCTTCGGAATCATTCCTTGAAATACCAATCCCGGAAATATTGCAGAAATCGTTCGCTAAATGCACTAACGAACACAGATTCTGATGCTCATTGGACTGCAACGGATCATGATGATGGGTAATAGCATCCACAATATTCGGGGGCAGGTTCCACACGGTCACCAACCAACCGCCCAACTGGGCATGCCCAACGCCCAACACTCGTTCCTCCGCTTCGACCTGGGTAATTTGCTCTTTCTCGGCAATCTCCAACGCTTGCACGAAGTCATCATGGAAATACTGCTCCATGATAATCTTTCCGATATCATGCAGCAATCCGGCGGTAAATTCCACCGCAAAGACTTTAATAGACAGTTTATGAGCGATTACTTTAGCGATTTCCCCGCATCCCGCGCTGTGTTCCCAAAAACGCTGCCGATTAAACGTGGCACGACCCGGTACCGCGGGAAAGGCTTTAAACACACAGATTGATGTCACTAAATTATTGATTTCCTTCATCCCCAACACCACCAAAGCCATGTTTAGCGATTCAATCCGCTTTGGCATACCATAGAAGGCACTGTTGGCGATTTTCAGCACCTTGGTGGTCAAGGCAGGATCATTGTGGATGATGCGCACGATATCCGAAATTCCGGAAGACAGGCTGTTCACCAGCCGAGACACTTCGATGGCGACAGTTGGTAAAGTCGGTAATTCGCCGATTTCCAATATTTTCTGTTTTATTTTTTCGAATTTTTCCTGATCCATGGTGGCGATTCCTTTGGTGGAAACGGTTATCGGTTTGGGTTTGAATCAATGGTCTTGTGTACCGCGCGGTGTATTCCGGGATTTTGATGTGCGGTAAGTTGATGTAAGGGTACGATATAAGGGTCGATTTGCTTGTTGTTAAGCGCTTGCACCGCCGCCAAGATTTTTACTTCGTTCTTGGACCCCATCATGTCTTTCAGCGCATTTTCCGCATTCTTTCCCCCACAACGGGCTAAGGATTCCGCAGTTTGATACACCACGATGATATCATCATCACTCAAGGCTTCGATCAAATATCGCACCGCATCCTTACCGCCGATTTCCCCCAATTCCCGCGCCAGAACGCGACGGATTTCCTTCGGAAACTTCGAAAACCGCGATGCTAAGATAACGATGCCGCGCGACGTGGATGTTTCCTGCAGTGCCTTGCTTAGATGCGCTAAGACATCTTCATCGCCGTCATGCCAGAAAATATCCTTCAACCGGTCGGACACCTGTGCCGTCCCCAACAATGACAGGATATCCATCTGGTTTTTCTGAGCGATTGACAGGATAGATTTCCAGGTCACTTCCAATAACATCCCTTTGGCGCTGGACAACATGAACAGCATGGTATCCATCGCTTGGGAAGACCCAATACGTCCTAAGGCTTCGGTGATAGTAAAAACTTCCAGACCGGTGGCATTTGCCAACCGTATCAACAAGAATGGTACCACTTTATACGACCCAATCCGACCCAAGGCTTCAGCAAACACCGATCCCATATCGGAATTTTGGCGGTATGCGGCAATAATGGGATCAACGGCATCGGCGATCTTCAATTTCCCTAAAGACTGAGCTGCGGAAGCCACCACTTCGCAATCCTCATCCGCCATTGCTCCAATCAAAGCCTCTCCAACCTCGGGTTCTCCCAAAAGCCCCAGGATTTCCGCTGCCAGCCATCGATGCCGAGGCACCGCACCCCGCAATTCCAGCACCAACGGTTCCAACGACTGAGAACCCAAAGCGACCAACAGGTTGCTGATGCGTATTCGAAGGTCCTGCCTGGTTTCACCCAAGTATCTCACCGCTTGCACCGCCACCGCGTTTCCGGAATGTTTCCCATGATTGATCAAACCATCAACCGCGGCATCCTGCACTCTGGAATCCGAATCCAACAACAGCCGAAACAAGGCATTACAAGAAACTGTTCCCCACAAATTCCCCAACATATTCGCGGCATCGAGCCGAACCATCGGATCCGGATGATTGACTTTTTCCAAAAATGGTTTCAACAAATCAGAGTCGTTAAAGGTCATCATTCATTCCTATTTTTTTATGAATCGATCTCCCATAGGCAGTAGCAATTTAAGGGTTTGCGCTCTGTAAGAGTGCGGGTTAATATCGAGGTTAAGGCATTGTCTGCCCAAGAATCGTATGACGTATGATATTGCTTGGGAAATGTCCAGTGGATAGGGATATACATCCGGTTAAAGATATCCTGTTGGGTAAGATCTGCCTGGTTTAAAGCCTGTTGGTTAGCAGAAACCACATTTTCGGCACAATGTTCCGCCAAGAAGGCTTCCGATGGTTGCGACAGAAGGGCAGCCGGCGCTGCAAGAAAAGCAAGCAGCACCGCCATATGAAGATATAAATGCTCTAATCGTAGAGTATCCGAATGCCAACCGAGCAACCTTTTTAGAGGGCATCTTCGAGTTGTGGAGTGATGAGACTTCATGTCCCCGAGATTGGAAAAGATAGATACGATTTTATGTCCAGCGGGGCAACGGTTATAGTGAAACCCTTGTCATACATATTCTTAGCGTTGGACTTTCTTCTCCAAACCGGTTAGAATCCGTTGTGCAATTCGATTAGGTTTTGATTTCCCGTTTTCCCACCGGTTGACGGTTGAAAATGTTACCCCGACCATGTGGGCAAAATCTTCCTGAGTAACCCGCAGCCCCTGTCGGATTTCTTGAATCCTTTGGGGATCCATCGATGTACTTTTTAAGGATTTAACTGCCATTATTGTCTTTCCATGTTATCCTTGATTTGTAACATACTACGGCAAATGTCGTGCCACTTTTCTTTAGTACATTCGATAGCATTATCATCAACAAAAAACCCACTGAAATTTATTGCATTTCAGTGGGCATATTTCCTATATTTTCGCCTATTCTTAGTATTGTTTTCAGCTATAACTTCCGACCGACTCCTTTACAGTATCAATAATGGATCCGAAAACCTATGGAAGCAGCAGATTTTGGAATTATACCGGCTCCGCAGGCTCAAAATGTAAGTACTTAGCGTGGCTTTGGTTTCCTGCCGTTGCCCCCTGAATCGGAAAGGGGAAGGAGAGGCTTGGGAGGTTTTGACTGCTGAGGTTGTGCGGCATCCACCATCTGACCACAGTCGCAAGTGACTGTCCGACCGAAGGCAAATAACGTCACGTCATACTGTGCGCCGCATTTAGGACAAATAATCGCCATAGGATTGTCCAACTAATTTGCGGAATCGTTTTGCGTTCAATCGACTTAAGAGAAAAAGTATGCCGCTGATTAGGAAGGGTCCGGCAATTATCGACATAACCCGAATGGCGTTGAGTTCGACAACTGTGTACATATATACCATGAATAATACCGGCCAGATGATAAGAAGCATGGCGCAACATACGTGAACATGATAATATACACTTATGATTTGTTTTATCGCCCCCGATATGCTTAGTTCTAATCCTTTATTACTCTACCGCCGTCACGACATAAAACAGCTTATCACCTGCGGTGATTGCATTTGTATGCGTGAATGACGTGCCGGTGGTGGTGCCGATTTGGTTCCCGGGTAACGGCAAAAACAGCAGGTCAACGTCGGCGTAGATGATATATTCACTTACGGTGATGGGATCCCCATTGATATTCTCCGTAACCGGTAGCCAGTTTAGCGCCACGTCATCACCCTGTACTGAGATTACAAGATCGCTTACTACAGCAGGTGGCGGAGGTGGTTCATTCGCCACGGTAAAAGTGACAGGAACGACCACTGTCGAATTATTCGGGTCGGTATTTAGTATCAGAACCTCAGCTTCATAAGTTCCAAAATCCAAGTCGCTGGCGTTCAGGAGCATATTCAAGGTGTCGGTGCCGGACGGCTCCACCACACCTGATAAAGGCTCAACCTGCAGCCAGTTATGGGTTGGATAGAATGCCACTGCTAAACTATTGTGAATATAGCTTTGGTTATAGGTTACCTGCAATCCATCAGTCCCGGTGCTGTTTTCTATACCTACGGTAGCGCTGGTTAGGTAGCTGACCATGTTTTGGTATTGATAGACGATGGTGCCACTGGCATAAAGTATCACCTCGAAGGTATAAGGACCACCATAATATCCATCGCGATCCACTTCATCGAACTGCACGATGAATCGTTGATTTGCGGTATCCTGGTAGTAATAGATGTCGCCTCCAGTGTACGGATTTAGATCATCCCAAAACGGCGCCACCAATGAGTTGGGTTCGTTAAGAGTAGGGATGACTCGGTTGCTGTAGTTTGTAACTGTAGATGTAAAACTCAACCAGCCATTAGAGCAAATTCTAATGGAATGATAGGTGTTCCCGTAAAAATCAACCGGAAACCCCAAGTTGAACGGACCGGAATTCTGTTCGTTCCCGGTGATTCCGGAATGTGTTCCTATGGTTGAGATTTCAACCCAGGAATATTCTGGACCGCCGAGTTCATCGCTGTCAATCCAGATATATCCGTAGTCATCCGGTCCTCCCGAGCCGTCAACTTGACCTAATCCGCTAAGTACCTCATCGTAAATATTGTAACTGACATGAATTGAATAGTCTAAATTTGAAGCACCGGTGTTGCTAATGGTTACCATCGCTTCCGTGGAATCACCGGGAGGAGCGCTGCCGAAAACAGTTAAAGGGCTGACAATAATATTGGGAGGATCTACTAAAGTGCCCTGGTCAGTGGTAAACAATATGGCTCGACCGTCTGTCAACGGTGCCGCCGGATCTGGATACCGGTTGTTAAATGTATATTCCATCCCAATCGATTGATCCTGATTATCGATCCCCACCGAGGCATAATGTTCGGAATAATCCAAGTTGGTGACGGTATGATACTGAATCAGGATTTCCGCATCCACTGTGGGCGTCGGATAATAGTCTTCATCAAAGATGATCACCTGGAAGGTTTCAATATCGCCGCTGCCAAGGTTGTACATCCTGCTCCACTCGATGATGAACTTGTGGTCGGGGCTGTCGAAATACTTCCACACTCCACCGTTTCCCGGGGCAATTAGCTGGAAATCATCCCATAAGGCACTGACTTGAACCAATGCGCCCAACGCACCTGGGATCCGCCAATTTTGATGATACGCCAGACTGGATTGATCGCCGAAAGCCAACCATCCATTCGAACACACCGTGATGTTTGAATATGAATGTCCATAGTACTGAACAGGAAACGGTAACGCCACTAAAACCGACACATCCTGGTTTTCCCCATAATCCGGAAGTGATAGTTCCGTCCCAGCACCCGAGTATGCGACATCGATTTCAACCCAGGTATACGATGGACGTTTGCTGTAGAATACATCGCCATTATCAAAGGCATAGTACCCATAATCGTCGGGACCCATCGGATCGGTAACCGAAACGGTTCCAATAGTATCATCAAATATTACTGTATCCCGGAAGCCGGAGGCATTTTCCAGGTACAAGGTCACCTGGAACGGGGTCCCGGAAAATAAGCTGGTGTCGGCATAAAGTTGGAAATTGTCCGATGCGTTAAACGCGCTCGCACCCTGAGTTATGGCAGACCAGGTTCCCGTTGCATCCAGTACCGTAATCAAGGGATGGCTTACCAATGCGGTTGCGGTGATACCGGATGGCGCATCCACCTGCCCAACATTTGTTAATTCTATCTCCAAATCCACGGTTTCGCCGGCATGGAAAATCCCATCCCCGGAATTCAGCCAGTTGTGGGAAACGTACTCCAGGTCAATCTCCTTGATCTCCAGCACCACCAGTCCCTGGTACGTGCTGAGCGTATTGTCCGTGATTTCCAGAAGCAGGTCGATATGATGATCATCGGGAATGGTAGCAGCTAAAGTCAATTCGAAATCGTTGTTTGGGGTCACCTGACCCCCGGCGGAAATGTCTCCATAATACACAGTGGCATTGTCAATAGAGTTGATGTAAGGATCGGCAGTGCTCATGGTGGCGGAAACACCGTTCACCGGTTGGGAACCCCAGTTTTTCAGGGTAACATTAACCTCAAGTCCCTCACCGGGATTGGGCGTGCCATCATTATTCCCATGGCTGTAGCCACTATTGTCATCATCGATGACCACACTCACCGGCGCAACATAGTGGGAGGCGGATTGCACCAGAGAGTACACCAACACCGACTTGAAATTGTGCTTCGTTACGGTAATAAAAAGGGTGTCTGGTGTGGTGGTAGTTACCGGAAGGGTAACTACACCGGAAGCGTCCGTCATTTCCCCATAAGCGGTCTCACCAGGCTTGTATGCATGAACATAAGCACCAGCCAACGGTTGACTGGTGCCGTCGAGCACCGATACCGTCACCATATTGGTTCCCACGGAAATACTTGAAGGATAGTCGGCGGTCATCGCAGCCGGTGTATCGGTCCAGACTTCCAAGGAGGGATCTCCCATCAGGCTATTCCAGTAAATAAAATTAACCGCCGTGCTGCTGCCTTGATACTGCCACATGAAATGTGCCTTCCCTGCGGCTAACGCATCCCCAACGCAATATTCCCCCAGAGTAATCAGTGCGTGGAAAAATGAACCATCGAATGCGTTGTTAAAAGCGGTATGAGTTCCGGAAGTAGCGGTGGCAATGGCGGCAATCGCACCCTGAGGTTGCACGGTAGTTCCGGCACGAAGCAAACATTCGGAAATGGAGGTAGATGATACCCAGTTGCCGGATCCGCAAGTCAGGTTTAAACAAACCGGCATCATCCATCCGTTATTCAACTCATCTAAATCGCTGCAAAAGATCTCGTCAATCCATGCTGGACGGTGATTCCAAATACTGACACCGGCATTCAAGTGGCTTTGAATGACACTTTCTGAAACGAGACCATTGTGAATGGATAATGGCACGTTTTGATAATCCGCTTGCAGGAGCAGTTGACGCACATATTCTTTAGTATGAATAGTGGAAGTAACACCGAAAGACGATCCGGCATACATCCAGGCATCCTGAAACCAATCCGGATTTGAACCTCCCATGAACGGATCGGTTTCATATTTCAGAATCTTCTTCCGGATGATTTGCAGTTGGTAAAATGTAGAGAAAGATAAACGCCCGATAGCGATTTCTGCAATGTAATCGGACCCTTCCAGTAAGGAGTACCCGAAATCCGAATTGCTATCATAGGCGCTCACACCGTACGAACCGAAACCATCGCCTACCATCATCACGTATTCAAGCGGCGGGTCTAAATTGGGGTCATTGTACCGGCTAAGAATATAGTTGTAGATTGCGCTGGATGAAGTCCCGGTCTGTGACGTAGTCACAACCTCGACGTTGTATCCCTTTTTCCGTTTCCACTCCGCGATGATGCTTACTTCGTTCAACACAGTGGTATTATTGTAGCAAATAATCAGAATGGTGCCGTAAGGAGAATCATGATCATCCAACCCTAATTGATCGAAGTTCAATACCTCACCCCGGTAAAACGACAGCATGGAATGCGCCGGTCTCGGGTGCTGAAACTGCTTTTCATTGAGTCCGGTTCCACCGGTATGTTCAATTGATACAGTGAGATCGGTATAGACTTTCAATTGATTGCTTGCAGGATTATACTGCACCGGATAAATCGTCACCGCCACCACCCTGAGGTCTCTGGCAATCATGGGATCGGAAATCTCTGCTAACGAAGCAGGATAGAAAGCATCTGCTTCGTAACAATCACCATCGAAAACAAGTGCCTGATTGGCGCCTGCAATGTCCCAAAGATCATGTTCCTGCGCGGGAGGGACTTTTATCCCATCCAACAAAGTAAAGCTATCAGCCACCACAGACAATTTCACATTTCCGGTTGGCGGGATGGCAATAATTCTAACTATCTTAGGCACTTCAGGACAGCCAACCTGCCAGGTGGCAGATTCCCCGTGAATGGATAGTTTTTGATAAATATCTCCATTAATATTAATTTCATCCGACTGCAAACGGTTTACCGATACCATAAATTCAGTACCGGTTTCGTCCGACCGTAACACCGTGGTAGTAACCGGTTCTTCGGCAATGGCATTTCCAAATTCAATCCAACCCCCAAAACAAAATCCCGCGGTTAAGATTACATAAACGCTGACCAACTCCCACAACTTCCTTCTCAACAACCCATTCATTTGCATCGAGTTCTCCTAATTCAAAGCTTCATGTTTACCTTCAAAACATATTAAATATAACCATTTTTAGTGAAATTATCAACGGAATTTTTGGTAGTGAAGATATTTGTTTTGGATTATAACCAGTGAATAATGGGAGGTGAATTTCTTATCGTAGGTGGGATTATAAAGTGATGTTAACCGTCATTTTTACATAAGCTTGACATATGTCATTGTTGTTTGTTAATCACACGCCACAATCCCCTCGACAACGATCTACGTTTATAAATCCAACATCTGCTGTTTTTTAGGCCAGTAAGTTCCCAATATTATCCAAGACCCAAATCTTCGCACTGTTCCAACGAAAAAATGAATGTCCCAATCCGGTGCACAAATCTGTTTAAAAAATTTGTCTCTAACCTTTTTACAAGCAATCTGTTCACTCGGAAATTTATCTCTCATTTTTCGATATAATTCTCCCACCTCCCAATCTTCAATCATCATCTTATGCCCGCTACAATTTGAATCTTCACAAAGAAACTTGTAGGAAAATTTGTATGGGATCTTTTCAAGAGGTTTCCTATTGGGTCCAAACAGTTTCAATTGATTCATATAAGCTTCCACATGAGGTTTCCATTTGCGATCTGTTTCTTCAAAAACAAGATCCTCAACTAAACTAGGTCGAATAATAGCTAAAGATATTTTCTTCTGATCCTTTATGCTCAGGAGTTCGCACATAGAATATTTTTCTCCAGCAAGAACATATTTGCTTCTTTCAGCCCAATTATTTTTAGGTGTTATTTGCGTTCCGATAAGTTTTATTGACCCTATCGGACGATAGCTTTCAGGTCGGGGATCATCTGTTTTCTTTTCAACTTCTACTTCTACCCACTGGTACTTCTTGTACCTTTCGGAATAGTGTTTATACCGAAATGGTATTGGGTAGAGTCTGATGAAGCGCCCATCCTCCAATACACCTGCTGTACATACTAATTCCTCATACGATCTTGAGGGTTGTGGATATGTTTTTACGGTGATAAGTACTTTGATTCTTTTCCCCATTTTTTCACCTCATAGTTATAGTGAACAATAGGTAATTTTATTCTTTTTGAAATTTCTTCAGCTACTATATGCCTATGGCAATCTTGGGGATTTTTTTCGAAACAAAGTAAAATAGATGATTCTTGTGAACACAGTTTTGCGATAACGTTTAAAGTCTCAGTTACATTTGGGATAACGGAAACACCATAAATATTCCACAAAGCCGATCTGTCAGTAACCTGTTTACGGATATTAGAGGGAATTCCGACTTCAGGAAAGTGATGATACTCTAACTCAAAATCAGAACATCTTTTTTCTAATCGTGGTCCTGAAAATCCATATTTTCGGGAAAACGATCTATGCCGTATATCAATAATCGAGCGTATTCCTTCCTTAATTATCTCAGACAAAAAGGCGTCGATAGATAGCCCTTCATAGCCAATTGTATAGATAGCAGTAGGTTTGGTCTTTGTAGAATAGTTAAAGCTCTTTTTCGACAACTCACTCTTGGAAGCATACCATTTATAATGATCGTAAATATATTCCAATAGCTCCTTATTAGACATGCTACTATAGACCTTTACTATCTTACCTATGGAATTGTTCACCTTATGCGATAAGTCCGTAGAGAATCTCTTATTTTTAGCATCTATGAGATAGTAATGATCATCTTTTGATTTTAACATATCCAAGTTTGCTAATTCATTTATCTCTTTATATGCCAGAAAGGAAAATGGACCAAATCTGTACGGTACGAAATCATAAAAACTGCCAAAATGATCAATATGCTCCTCATGTCTCAAAAGGAACAACCATTTAACTAGCTGAATCCTTGATGCGTTCTTATTTGGTAGTCTTTCCAGAAGCGCAAGTAACACCCTTTGACGCCAAAAAATCATAGTTTCTCACATCCGAATTTTTTGATTTTATCTTAGTTACTTTGTTTACTAATTCCAGCCACTTATTGTTCCTTGCTTAACCGTTGTATCCCCCTAGGAGAGCAAAGAGCCGCCAATGCCAACGATGTTAATACAGAATTGTGGTCGATGGTGGGCCAGGGGAACACCGCTGGTACATCACCGCCCACTACAATACCTGCGCAAGGCAATTCACATAGCAAAGTCAACGCCGAGACCAAGGGATTTCCCACCGAAATATCCGCAGTAATCAACACATCTGCCCAGTTAGGTCCAAAGGAGATTTCATCATCAATTGACGGTGGGGTCATGGCATCCGCGGGCGCCGGAAGAATCGCTTCTTCCAACCCCACCGGACCGTACACCCGAGCTTTACGGAACGTCCGCCGCAGCGCCATTTTACTGACCCAGGACCACTCCCGGGAGGTTTGCACATCCCGCTGTACCGCTCGAGACGCCGCCAAAAGCGCCACCTTGGGGTTCTTCACACCCAAACGTTCGGCTAATCCCACAGCATTGTGGATAACGCCCATCCGGCGCACCAGATCAGGTTGTGTCACTAATACCCCATCGGACACCAACAACCACCGCGGAGGGTCCTGCCATTCAAATACCGCTACGTGAGACCAGACCTCCGTTTCTTTTCGTAATCCAAGGTCACTACGCAGTAACGTCTGTAAAATCGGTTTGGGATCAAGTGTGTCCGACAGCAGCACTTCCCCTTCCCCGGAAGCCAGTCTTGTGACCGCTTCCTCCAGCGCTGCAGTACCCGACAGGTCCAATTGTGAGGTATCCCCGGTCCGGGACAACGTAACCCAGCCGGCACGTTCCGCTTCCTCAATCACATCCAGGATTTCCGGATTTCGAATTGGCGGCATCAACAGATGAAGTGGTCGCTCCTGATATAAATCGCGTGCTTGTTGTTGGATGTCGGAAAATGTACGTATCTCTGCTGGCATCAGTTCCGTTCCTTTGACACACTCCAAACCAATATCGCCATCATCAAAGATAATAACATGCCCTCACTTGACCCATCCCTCCCGTGCCAAGCAACCGGCATAGTTCCACCTAAAAGTAATCCGCCATTAAGCCCGTGCCCCAAGTGGATCAAAGCTTTGGTCAAGACATTGGCTTCTTCCAACGATCCGGCGATAACAGCATCTGCGTTGCCCGCCACCGGGCTTTTAAACGGCGGTTCATGCCCACGTGGTAGCGCTATGGCATGATCGAAGCGCAAGGGACCATCCACCACGGCAGGATCGAACGCCCCGCGACGCGCCATGTGGGAAATGGACGCTGCATCCATCGTCCTGGGGATGCGGGAATCGATGTCCTCCACCGCCGACAACATTGCGATCTTAGGATTATCGACGCCCAACGCCGCCAACAGGGTGACAACGTTACGAACGATGCTTTCGGATTCCTGCAAAGTGGGCAGCAAAATCCAGCCACCATCGCTGACAACTAAGAATCGTTCCCATCCCGGCATTGCCACTGCCGCTGCATGGCTTGCGATTGATCCATCCGAATCTCTAATTATATCCACCACCTCAGGTATGGGCAGCCCACCACGCAACATCAAATCAACCTGGCTGCTATCGATAGTCTGTTCTGCGCACTCTCGTACATCCCGCGCATCACAAGCATCAATGATTTCAACCTCTGTATTTCCCAATTCCGTCCATGTTGATTTTAGCTCATTCTCCCTGCCGATTAAAACAGGCTTAATCAACCCATCACGGGACATCTCTGCCACAAATTCCAACTCCGACGACCCCGGCATTGGAACTAATACTCTCGGTGGCGTTCCCTTAGATACCAAATCCTTTGCTCTTTCTATGCACTTTTGAGCTGCCGGATAATTCGATATTTGAACCATGGGATAATCTGACCCTTCCGGTGAAACTCTGTCAACCGAACGATTGAATATAACGATCAGGTCGTTAAAAACCAAGGGAAAACATTGTTGCTCAAGCACCTCACTTGTGAAACAACTGCCGGAGTAGTTGTTCCCTGGGGGTGAAAAATCGGCGGTAACTTTGGAACAGGATTGCGTAACTGGTAAAGGCTGCCGCCGCTACAATCATGTACATAATCACGATTTGATAGTTGACCGCCTGCACCGGTTCCACCCCGCTTAGAATCTGCCCGGACATCATACCCGGCAATTGGACTACCCCCACGATCATCAGCGCATTGATCGAGGGTAACATCGCCGCTCGGGATGCCGCCCACAATAAGGGTTGCACGGCAGCCCGAGGGGATGCCCCCAGCGCCAATGCCGCTTCCACTTCTTGCCTGCGCTGTGACAGATCGGCGGTAAACCGATTGATGGCTAAAGTGGCTGCGTTCATGCTGGCAGCGATTGCCATACCGGAAATGGGGATGATGACCTGAGGTTGATACCACGGTGTGACCCGAATTACAAAGGCAATTATTATCGCTATCACCGCTGAAGCCACGACACCAATCGAAATCCCCATCACTACCACTAACCCCAAAAACTGCACTGATTGCCGCCTGACGCCATTGTACACCGCCACTGCCATCATCACCAACAACATCAACAATACCGGCACCGGATGTTCTAATGAAAACACCAAACGCAGGACATAACCCACCGCTAAAAGCTGCACAAATGTACGAATCGTACCCACGACCAGTTCCTTTTCCAGCCCGAATTTGTGCCGGAAAGACAGGAAGATTACCGCCGCCATCAGTATTAACGCTATGGCGACATCTTTCAATGACAGAATGGCGTAGGTCATGGCTTTTCCTCACGGATTGCTACATCAGATCATAATAACATAAGGATTATATAACTTCCCCATTTAAGAATCGTTTCGTCTCGGGATGCTTGGGATTGTTCAACAAGATGGAGGTTTCGCCTGCTTCCAGCACAGTGCCGTTTTTTAGCATCACCACGCGATCAGCGACCTTGCGGGCAATATCCAAGGTATGAGTTGCCCAGATCACAGTAAGCTGCCGATCACAATTCAACCCCCGTACAATATCCACTATAAATGAGGAGTTTCCCGGATCCAACGACGAGGTGGGTTCATCTAACAGTAAAACCTCTGGGTCAGTCAGCAATGTGCGTACCAGCACGATGCGGTGCTTTTCTCCCAAGGACAGTGTAGAAACATCGCGATCCCAAAATCGGGTTGGTTTTAGATTAACTTGCTCAAGACCGAAACGCGCTTGGTTTTCCCATTCCGCCGCCCGATGCCCCATAACCTGGAAAGGGAATAGCAAATTGTCGGCAACGGTCCCGGGGAACAATGCGGGTTCCTGAAACACAATACCCACTCGGCGGCGCAAAATCCTGGGCGGAATTTCTTTATACGGAACTCCGGAAAGGTATATCCGACCTTCGTCCGGTTCCACCAGCCCATTCATCAGCCGGAGCAAGGTGGATTTCCCGCTTCCGGAAGGTCCGATGATCGCCGTGATGGATTCCCGAAAGAAATCAACCGACACTCCTGATACTATAGGGATTATTTCCTCAACTCCTATACTATTCAGTATAATGTTTTCTAAAGAAATATGTATGTTATTCGTTTGCATCATCGTTGTCGCACTTTCTTCTATCGATACATGTGGAAAAACCTCCCGCGATCGGGAGGTTTTTCTTATCCCCTATCAAAATTATCACCACTGCACAGGTTCGAATCCGGTTGATATTTCCCGATCTGGTTCCGGATTTGACCTGATTACTTGACCAGTACCGCCCGTTGAAACTGCGTCATATCATTGGCATTTAGTTGAACAAAGTAAGTCCCCGACGGCAACCCTGCCGCGTTCCAGGTTACTAAATGGCTGCCGGATTCTGCTGGCGCATTCCGTAATACCGTCACCAGCCTTCCGGTAACATCGTAGATGCTGAGAGTCAGATGTTCCACCGGGGATGATAGATAATAACCGATACTGGTTCCGGGATTAAAGGGATTGGGATATGGCGGCATCAACCGGAAATCACGAACAACCTCTGATTCCCCATGGGGTACCGAAACGTAGGGAGTAAAATCATCTGCCCGTCGCGGCAGGATTTGGTAATCCTCATCGTGAGGCGTCGAAAAGTCATACTGATTGATAATCCCAACCAGATTAAATGCCGCTGTTGGTCCAGTCCACTCATCAAGGTCGGTATCCTTATCAATCCGCAAGGTGCATTCACCAGAACCATCATCAATCAATATATTGGCATTTTCACCGGGCGGAGGCCAAGGATCTCCACCCACGATATTACATCCTTCCAACCGCGCCAATGTCCCCTCATGATCTTCTCCATATTCATCCACAACCGCCGTGGTCAGTAGAATAGCATCGGGCATGGTTCCGGCACCGTGATTGGTCACTTCAAAATAGGGATCATCCACCTGGGTCAACCCATTGTAATGCCCTAATATACCCAGCACGGTCACACAATCCCCTTCCGCAATGGCAGGCTGTATATCGAAATTGTGCAGGTTGACCCCGCCAAACTCGTCCTGAATATAGCAATTGGTGGCGGAACTGTCAAATACACCATTTGCAACGATAGCAATGGCGGTAACCTGGATGTATTCCCCGGCATGCAAGGGAACTCCGGCCGGATCGTCCTCCTGCAGTTCACCGCAATCATACACCGTAGGATCACCGGGACCGCCGCCGTTGGTTACGCCGGGAGTAGTAGTAGCGAATTCGGCGAAGTCATCGGCATTATTATTGGTATCGATGCCATCCGGGGATCGTCCGATAGAGGCATTGGTCACGTCCGGTGCCGGATCGCCTTCCCCAACAAAAGTGCCCGCTGGAGTAAACGTCCCGTATCCCACCGCATCAACCGTGGTGGTGCCCTGTTTAAGCAGCACATTATCACCCTCACCGGTCCCCTGATAATTGGCGTTCTGCCAGTTGGTACCGGTATCGATCATGTCGTAATTCGCCACCGTGTTATCCTGAGCCACCACAAAATACCCGTCAGTGGGAATGGTCTGACCGGTCAGATCGATAGTAGCGTATTCCGAGCCCCCGTTGCCGTTAACACCCACCAAGGTGTACCCACTCAAACTGGTGCCCGGCGGTCCCTTTAATTCGGTAAAACAGCCCGCGTCTGTACCGGGCGGATCGTAGTATAGCTCGTTGATAACAATCTGCCCCCACCCCGGCGTCCACAGCAGGATTACCACCGCTATCAGACACCAAAACTTCCAACGCTTTTTATGCATGGCTTCCTCCATTGTAAAACAAAATATGAGATTCTATGTTTGAGAATGACGCAATTTTTAACTATATTATAATCGTAACACTAACTACGATTTGATCATAACCATGAAGAAAATAGTCCACGCTTTACTACTAACAGCATTAGTCAGTGCCGCTGTGCTGCTCATCCAATGCAGCAAAGAGGTCAATGCGCCGTCGAACTCGGCACCGATTATCTCACCGGTACCCACTCCGGTAACCCGGATCGGTGTTACATTTGCGGATATCGCCCTGGATCAATATGTACAGGATGAGGACCCGGATTCGCTGATTTCCTGGTCTCTGACCCCTGGAAACCGAGTAGGCGGCACTATCACCAACCGGGTTCTACACTTAATCCCACTTGACAGCGCCTGGGTTGGATATGACCAGGTAGTGATCGCTGCCACCGATAATGAAGGTGCGACATCACAAAGATCGATCACCTGCCACGTAGTCAATCCAGACCAATGGGAACAGCCGAATTCCGACGGCACCATGACCATCCGGTGGTCATCGGAATCCACTGCCACCGCGGTGGTCAAGTTCGGACACACCCAACATCACCTGTTAACCGAAGCCCGATCCCTGCTGGATGCCGACACTTCACATCAGGTACGGTTGTTGGGAATCCAGTCCAACCAGGTCACCTATTACCAAGCAGTTAATCTCAACCTGCTCGGTGCCGTGGTATTCGAAAGTCCAATTGACAGCTTCATAGTGCCCGTGGTAGCACCGGATGACGTCTTCCGGGTGACAATGATCGATGTCCGCCAGGGGGACGGTTTCCTATTGGTAAGTCCTGCGGGTCAAATCATTATGATCGACGGCGGATACGGCACACACGATCCTTCTTGGGGTGGTGCCTGGAGCGGCGAAGGGCATCCCTTCGCATTGCAATACCTGCAGAATCAGGGAATCGACCACGTCGATCACATGGTGGAAACACATCACCATATGGACCATTGGGGCGGCTTACATGATATCTTTAACGCCATGCCGGTTGACAACTACTATTCCCCCGATTCTTTCGGCACTCTGATGGTCGGTCAACCCTGGGACTTTGGTGATCCCACACTGACCACCACGGTATTGAACATTGATTACCCGCCTGGGGTACTCCATTCCGGAGATAACAACCGATCGATCGTGCTGCGATTCGCAATCGGTCAGATATCATTCCTATTCACCGGCGATGCGGAACAGGATGTGGAATTGTGGGAAGTCACCACTTACGGGGACAACTTGCGAACCAATATCCTCAAAGTGTCGCATCATGGGTCGTCAGATTCTTCCGACCCAGCGTTCTTGGATAAAGTACGTCCGGAAATCGCCATGATTTCCTGCGGTGCCGGAAATCCCTACGGACATCCCCATTGGGAAACTCGCGAAGCACTGGAAAATATCGACGCCGAAATCCTCCGTACAGACGAAGACGGCAATATCACCATTCGCACCGACGGCAACCTGACATTGGAAATCACTCGCTGACTTTTACCGTCAACGGCACCTGGAAATGTCAGGATCACAGGGATCCTGACCTACTCACCTCACTCCACCTGCCGTCTAACTTCGGCTTTAATGGCGAATTCCTGGCAATATACTCCTCCACCGCACCTCGCATCAAAGTGCCAGTGTAGGTGGTGTTAGATTCCGGAACGTTCAGCAAAAGACCCATTCCGGAATTGCCCTGCAGAAGGTAATCGGTGGTCACGATCCGGTAGGTCTGGGCAGGATCGATCGGCTTGCCGCCGACCTCAAACTCCACCACCCGCTGCCCCTGAACTGCCTCAGGATCGATCACCACTCTCCCGCCCGATATGTACAATCCGCTGCCCGGTCGCTGCATCTTGTTCTCCAATAACTCCATCAGGAAATCACCGGTCACATTTACCAAAACCAGTTGATTTTCGAACGGGATTACCCCGAAAATATCCCTTGGCGTAATTGGTCCAGCACTGATTTCCGCACGGATGCCACCCTTGTTAGTGAAGGCAAAATCACCGTCTAACTGCTCCCGCATGGCATCCGCCACCAGATTCCCCATCAGCGATTCCAATCTGCCGCTACGAGTCAGCGTTTCCAAAGTGGATCCGATGGGCTCATCCATGCCTTTTTCCACCCGTGCCACCACCGTATCGATAGCGATCGCCTCACCGGGATCCCGCGAGAATTCCTCTTCGAACAAAGTCAGGATATAATCATCATCGCCATACAACCGGTACCCACTCAAGGTGTGCGTATCATCATCGATTTCCAAGGTCACCACCCCGATACCGCTGCCACGTCCCCAGGTCTGAAAACACAACGCATGGGTCACCGGGTCTTCCCACGGTTCTCGATAACCCACATGGATGTGCCCACACAGGAACACATCGATCCCCGGCACCAGATGCGCCAACTCCATGGCATTGGACGCCCGGTCGCTCTCCAAGCCATCTTTCAAATCCTGCTGCAAATCTTCCCACCCTTGACGCCAATCGTAAGGCAGTCCGGTGTGCACCAAGGCAATCACCAGGTCAGCGCCTTTGTCACGCACCTCTTGTACATATTTCTTCAATGCCGGTATTTCAGGCGCAAAATCCAACCCCGCTACATGATCCGGATAGCTCATATACGGAGTGGCGGAAGTCACCGCTCCGATGATGGCGACTTTGATCCCCGCCACGTCCTTCAACACATAGGGACGCACGAAATCCACCACCTCTCCGGTTTCGGCGTTCAATAGGTTACACGCCACAAACGGGAAACCTGCGCGCTTGGTCAGATCGATGAATACCTCTTTCCCCAGATCGAACTCGTGGTTCCCCACCGCCACTGCATCGTAACCCAGCCGGTTCATGTGATCCACAATCGCCAGACCGTCAGTCCTGGAGCCAATGGGAGTACCCTGAAAAAAATCCCCGGCATCCAACAGCAAAAAACCACCCTTGCTTTCAGAAGCTTGTGTGCGGAAATGATCCACTAACACCTTCATCGAAGCCCCGCCACCCAATGGAGGCGGAAAATCCGGATTCATATATACCGCACCGGTTTGATCGATGCCACCGTGGATATCGTTAGTATGGCATATCGTAATCTCCACCGACCACAATAAACCAACAGGCAGCATTAGTAACAATACCGCCCATACGGCAGCTATTGGTGTTCGATGTGATTTATTATTAAATTGTGGTAGGATTCGCATCCGTAGATTGCCTTTTTTCAGTAGGATTAGTTTTATTACTTAAATGTGTAGGTGACGGACACAATTCCATTCATCAACCGATCCTCAACCCTGTCGCGGTCCCAGCGGTTTTCGCCGCCGTAGTAACTGTCGCGAAATGCATCATATAAGCGGTATTCCCGCCGTCCAAAATCCGTCCCCAAATCAAGGTTGAATCGCCCGGCTTGGAATCCGGTTCCCAACGAAATCATGGTCATGGTCAACTCTCGATCCAGATAGGACGGCACATAAGAACAACCCAACCGCACCGGTATCGACTGGAACACACGATATTCCACACCGGCACGGATTTCCAGCACGTCATCGAAACCGGCATCCTCACCGTTGACCTCTGCCGCTGACCAATTCGTCCAATACATGTCCAGCATCAAAGCGGGACGGTGCTGGTTCATGGGGCGGTACTGCACCCCCCATCCCAATGACGCGGGGTATTTATATGTGATGGTTTCATCTAACGGTACTAAAAACCCACCGGCGGAATCCCAGTCATAAGTCAAATCCCATTCACCGACAGGCAAAGTAGCTCGGAAACCCAGGTTTACCCGAGGCGACACTTTATAGGCTCCCCCTAACGTCACCATCCACTCCATCCCATCGGTTTCCTGATCCTCCCGAATGAATATTTCTCCGGCTTCCGGATCCGTAAAATCTATACTCCAGGTAGTTCCCAGATTATCCAACACCATACCGATATTCATGCCCAACGCCAGATTAGACATCGGTTCCACTCCGGCACCCAATAGCACAGCCCGCACTTCTCCTTCACTCTCCATGGTATTCCAACCCAGCACCCGATCCTGGATTCCCCCTGATGCAAACCGATCCCGCACCTCTTCCTTATAACGGTAGTCGTGAGAATAAACGGAAAAAGTTCCTACCCCGACAGCCAGCGACGGCAGCATTTCCTGTGGAATCGTGAAACGCACCGCACCGTTGGCTTCGGAAAACAGGTGGTCGTTCAACGAGTACTGGTTATACACCAAAACGGCATCGAAGCTGTCGTACACCGGATAGCTGCGGGATTCCTGCTGCCGGGAAATCCTGCCCGATAACAACGCTTCTGCCGATCCATCACCCCACGCCAGCATCGCCGGATTTACCACCAACGCATCGGGACTAGTCAGTGAAGCAATACCAGTGCCGCCTAATGCTAACGATCTTGCGGAATGGGCAGTAATCGGAGATCCAAAGCCGGTTTGAAGGCTGGTGAGACCGGAAAACCCCTGCGCAGATACCGCACCTGTTAATATTAATAACATCAGGGTTGATGTACTCAAAACAACGCATCTATGCAACGTACTATTCCTCCAGAAATTAGAAACTATCATCATCGGAAAAATCATTGACCTTGACAAAAGAATAAATTAGTAAAACTGTCGGTGGAATGCAAGTAAAATCTGATGTTACACACCACCAGCTATACTCAGGCGATTGACATTTTCTATAAAATAATCCGTTTCCGTGCCTGTACATCGGACAGGATTTCCAGCTTCTGAGTTTCATATCCCGGGCGATCCATCAGCGCATAAGTCAACTGTTTCCCCATTTCCACACCCGGCTGATCCAATGGATTCACGTTCAACAATCCGCCAGCCAGCACGGTAGCGGTCTCCCATAACAGGAAAAACTGCCCCAAGGTAAAAGCGGAAATCTTAGGGAATTTAATGGTAGCATTGGGTCTGCCGGCACGAGTTAATGCCAGTTCCGTAGCTCTTTTCTCAGCCAGAAGCAATTGATTAAACGAAGTACCCGCTAAATAATCCAGCGCTGGCGATTCCAGGACATCCTGTGGAAATGCGGCTACATGTTCCCATGCGGTTTCCAGAAATAGGAACACCTTATCCGCCGGACCTTCCATGTACAACTGCACTTGCGAATGCTGGTCGGTGGCGCCCAAAGCTTTGATCGGCGTCTGACCGACGCAGGTGGGCTCACCGGCAATGGAGGTCGCTTTCCCCAAGGATTCCGACCACATCTGCCGGAACCAGTCCGCCGCGGAATACAACCCATCGGAATAAGGCATCATCACCGCCATATGCTTACCCTTTTTCCGGTCAAGACACATCAGGAATCCCGCTAACGCTGCCGCAGGATTCTCCATAGGATCAGCGCTTGAAAGCCGCGCATCCATGGCACGAGCCCCGGCACACAATTCGCCGATATCAATCCCCACCATGGCGGATGGGAACAATCCCACCGGCGTCAGCACCGAAAATCTACCCCCAATTCCGGGATGGATGGGCAGCATCGGTACCTGCCATTCCATCGCCAACCGCCGCAGTTCCCCGTCTTTAGGATCGGTAATCACCATCACATGATCCCGCCATTGATTCTCCAGCTTGTCCTTGAGCAGCCCCAATATAAACAGCATCCCAGCCGCAGTTTCCGCAGTACCGCCGGATTTACTAATCACAGTAACCAGGGTATCCTCGAGATCAACGATATCCATCAGCCCCAGGAAGGTCTGTGGATCCACATTATCCATCACAAATACCCGGGGAAAATCGTTCCGTTGATCGGGAGTCAACAAGTTGTGAAAAGGATGACACAATGCCCGGAAGCAGGTGGTAAATCCCAGTGCCGAGCCCCCGATTCCCAGCACCACCAGATTGCTAAACTGCCCCTGAAATTCGGAAGCGGCATCCATCACTCCGGAAATCAACTCGTCGTCGTATGGCACTTCCAAGTAGGGGTACTTGCCTCCCTTCCTGGCAGCGGAAAAATCCGAAAACACCGGTTCCAAATCCTTCCTGATCTGAACCAAATCATCCGCGGTTATTCCGTGTTCCTCGCCCACCATCTCAGCAAAGAGATGGGTAATATCCAACCGAATTTGATCTTCCGTACTCATGAATATATCCTCATTTGGTGTTCTCCAAAACCAGGTTGACTGATGTTCCGACTTTTACCTGCATTATTTCGGCAGCAGACCCGCCATTCACCGCAATCTCTAACCACCCCGAACTGCTTATAAGCATCATGGGGACACCAGAACCTCCTTCGGAAAAAGTAGTTACTCGTGTATCGAGACGGTGTTCCCCGATAATTATCGTTCCCCGCATTTCTCCAGAGATATTGGTCACCAGATTGCCGAAGCGATCGATGTGGATGATGTGCCCTTCGATCACATCCCCCTTATTCAACGCTGGAGGAAACGGTGCCGGTTCCCAGGAATTCGCCACCGGACCCACGTCGGAAAGAGAAATCCCCTTCGACAAATGCGCTGCCGTGGGTGCCATGATATCCCTGCCGTGAAAAGTCGAAGAAGGATGTTCCAACCACAATTCTCGATTATCGAGTAACCGTACCTCCGCGCCAGGATTCTTTTGGAGTACGTAGCCCAACAGCCCGTTATCAGGGGCAATGTACAGGCGATCATCTGCCCGAACCGCCAGGATTTTTCGTGACGTACCCACCCCGGGATCCACTACCGCAACGTGGACTGAATCAGCGGGGAAATACTGAGGAACCGTTGCCAAAATGTACGCCCCGTGGGAAATATCCCCAGGTGCAATATCATGGCTCAGATCCACCACACGTGCTTCGGGGTTTATGGACAAAATCACACCCCGCATCGCCGCTGGAAACCCGTCACGAATCCCAAAATCGGTGGTTAAAGTAATTATGGGGGGCATTGCTCTCGTCGACAAGGAATTAATAACGAAAACATACGCACAAAATGATATAAAATCAAGCGAAAAAGCGAATTATGAAATGGGATTCCCCAATTTTTTTTCTTGCTTTTGGATTTAGATATAAGTATATTTAGTGTTCGGGTTTTTAAGGACGATAGAATTTGTGAATTCGATCAAAGACCGATGGCAGCAGGTTCAGGAAAATGTTGCCGCAGCCGCAACCCGTTCCGGACGGGACTCCAAGGATATACAGATCATGGCGGTCTCGAAAACCCAGTTGCTGCCACGGATTCTCGAAGCCTGCGAAGCTGGTATCACCCTGTTCGGTGAAAACCGGATCCAAGAAGCATTGCAGAAATTCGGACCTGGTCGTGTTCAATTCCAGGTTCCCGGTACCGAACTGCACCTAATCGGACACCTGCAGACCAACAAAGCTCGCAAAGCGCTTGATCTCTTTGACATGATACATTCCGTGGACAGCCTGCGATTGGCAGAGACCCTGTCACGCATCACCCAGGAATCCGATCGCACCATTCCGGTATTGATCGAGGTTAATACCAGCGGCGAGGAATCCAAATTCGGGATTGAGCCGGATCAAACCGCAGATCTGACACAGCAGGTAGCTGCATTGCCCGGACTTCGTATCCTGGGATTTATGACCGTGGGCGCCTGGCTTCCCGACCCGGAAGCGGTGCGACCTTGTTTCCGAAGACTGCGGGAAATTCGAGACGATATCGCAGCCCGGAAAATTCCCAACGTTGATACCGGTATGCTGTCCATGGGAATGACCAACGACTATCAAGTGGCGATCGAAGAAGGATCGACCATGGTGCGGATCGGCACCGCCATTTTCGGACCTAGGGATAATTAACCAAGTATTATAAGGACACCCATGTTCCTATTCGGCAATCTGTTTTTAGCGGTGGGAAAGCTGTTGAGTTTCACCTGCACCATCCTGACCTGGATAATCATCATCCGGGCGGTGCTGTCTTGGTTTTCCGTGTCCCGTCAATATCCAGTGGTGCGGTTTTTGGTAGCTGTCACCAACCCAATTCTGGAACCAATACGCCGAATACTGCCAAAATGGGAATTCGATATTTCGCCCATCATCGCCATCGTGGCGCTGTTGTTCATCGATATGTTCTTAGCAAAATCACTGATGGATGTAGGCATTAGATTAGCATCGGGATCATAAATTATGCCGTTAACAGCTATAGACATTTCCAAGCAGGATTTCTCCACCTCCATGCGGGGGTATAATCGTGATGAAGTCCGGGCATTCCTGGAATTAGTGGCTCAGGAGATTGAAACCCTTCAGCTATCCGAAAACCGTCTTGCGGAAAAGGTAAACGTGCTCGAAGAGAAGTTGAAACAATTCCAGGAAATCGAGCAGACCTTGCGCGATGCCCTCCTATCGGCACAGGAAGCGATCAAACAGACACAGGAAGGCTCGGAACGGGAACGGGAACTGATCTTGAAAGACGCCAATATCCAAGCCGAACGCATCCGTAATGAAGCGCAAGACAAATTGGCGCAAGTACAAGATCAAATCCACAAATTGGGCGCACAGAAAAATTCCTATATCAAGCGATTGAAGTACCTATTGCAATCACAGCAGGAACTAATCGAACTATTGGAAACCGAGGACAACCATACACCGTAGGGAGAGACGGAATGACCCTTAAGGAGCAAATAGAGGAAACCACTCGATTTATAAATGGCAAGGTTACGTTCACCGGCAAAGTCGGCATCATCCTGGGTACCGGTTTGGGCGGATTGGCAGAAGACATCGACAGTGAAATGGTTATCCCCTATGATCAAATCCCCAACTTCCCGGTATCCACCGTGGAATTCCACGCCGGTAAGCTGATTTTTGGGACGTTGGCGGGCAAATCGGTCATGGCAATGCAGGGTCGGTTCCATCGTTATGAAGGTTATAATTTCAAGGAAATCACGTTTCCGGTCAGGGTGATGAAAGCGATGGGCGTGGAAATCCTGTTGGTATCCAATGCCAGCGGTGCCTTGAATCCGTTGTACCGTGCCGGTGATTTGATGATCATGGATGACCACATCAACCTGCTGGGCGGGAATCCCTTGATCGGCATGAATGACGATGCTTTAGGTCCCCGATTTCCCGACATGTCGGAACCTTACACTAAGCGACTGATTGCCATTGCGGAAAAAGTGGCGTTGGAGAATAAAATCAAAGTACACCGGGGTGTGTATGCCGCCGTGCCCGGTCCGAACCTGGAAACCCGCGCCGAATACCGCTACCTGCGAATCATCGGCGCCGACGTAGTGGGCATGTCAACCATCCCGGAAGACATCGTAGCCATCCACAGCGGCATGGAAGTCCTGGGAATTTCCGTCATCACCGACGAAGGATTCCCCGATTGCTTAGAACCGGCGGATATCGAAAAAATCTTAAAAACCGCCAACAATGCGGAACCCAAGTTAACCACCATCATGTCCGGCGTGATCGCCCGGCTGTAGTCATCGTTTAGCGTTCAGAACTTATGTATAAATTTCCCGTGCCGTTAGGTGCCCTTACTCGACAGCACAATTTGATGGTCCTTAGACAGACAGGAAAGCAGGAATCCAAAAAGTTCAAATACTTAGAGCACCTCATTCTGATCGTTAGCCCTGAAAGAGATTATTCACTATGGAAAAGAAAAGATTCGTTTACTACCAAGAAGAGGACATGTGGATTGGTTGGCTCGAGGAGTTTCCAGACTACAGGACACAGGGAGAAACGCTGGATGAACTCAAGGAGAATCTGAGAGACATTTACGAAGAAGTCATAAGCGGCAGGATTCCTTGTGTGCACCGTGTCGGGGAATTGGTGGTAGAATGAAGCGCAGGGAACTCGTCAAGCGAATTGAGAAGATGGGTTGTATCTTGATCCGCCACGGGAAAAGACATGACTGGTACCATAATTCAGCAACGAAGGTTTCTCAACCTGTCCCGCGACACACAGAGATCAAAGACAACCTTGCCAAGCACATTATGAAGATGCTCAGATCATGAGCCTAAAAACTTGGTTGCAACGGACGGTGAAAGCCTATGCCACCATCGGTAATGAAATTCAGATATTTGTCCTTCAGTCAAACCAATTAGTTAATAGCCTTAAGACCCATGTACAAGCCGTTAAACAGCAAACCGAATTTCGTTGAAATCGAACACCAGGTCCTGAAATATTGGGAAGAAACCCAGGCATTCCAGAAACTGCGCGACCAGATTCGCGGCAATAAGCACTGGTCATTCCTGGACGGTCCTATCACCGCCAATAATCCCATGGGAGTACACCACGCCTGGGGTCGTACCTATAAAGATATCTACCAGCGCTATAAAGCCATGAATGGTTTCGATCAGCGGTTCATAAATGGCTTCGACTGCCAGGGATTGTGGATCGAAGTCGAGGTGGAAAAGGAACTGGGATTCAAATCGAAAATCGACATCGAAACATACGGCATCGCCAAATTTGTAGAAAAGTGCAAGGACAGGGTACGCCATTTTTCCGATATGATTACCTCTCAATCCATCCGTCTCGGGCAGTGGATGGATTGGGAAAATTCGTACTATACCTTTTCCGAAACCAACAATTACACCATCTGGCAGTTCCTGAAGAAATGCCACGATCACGGCTGGATCTATAAGGGCGCTGATGTAATGCCCTGGTGTCCTCGGTGCGCCACCGGTATCTCCCAACACGAAATCGCCACCGAGGGGTATCAGGAACTTACCCACCCCGGTGCCACGCTGCTCTTCCCGTTAATTGACCATCCCGGTGAAAATTTAATGGTATGGACTACGACGCCATGGACACTGACGTCCAACGTAGGCGCTGCAGTGGGACCGGACCTGGCTTATGTGAAAGTCCGCAACCAGGAGAAAACCTTATACCTGTCAAAAGGTGCATTACCCATCCTGGAAGGCGATTATGAAATCATGGAAGAACTGCCCGGCAGTAAGATGGTGGGATGGCGTTACTGCGGACCCTTCGATGACCTTCCAGCGCAGCAGATGGCAGGTGGATACACCGCCATTAAGGGATTATCGGATAAGCTGAATGTCAATTCCGTGGAATCCCACCGGGTCATTGCTTGGGAGGAAGTGGGCGAAGAAGAAGGTACTGGAATCGTCCATATCGCGCCCGGATGTGGTGCTGAAGACTTCGAACTGGGCAAAGAACACGGACTACCCCCCATCGCACCCCTGAACGAATTTGGGGAATTCGAAGGAGAATTCGGTTGGTTGAGTGGTAAAAATGTCGCTGAAGTTGCCGAACCCATCTTCGAAGACCTGCGCAATAAAGGCATCCTCTACAAGGTCGAAGACTACACTCACCGTTACCCGGTATGTTGGCGCTGCCAGTCGGAACTGATCTTTCGACTGGTGGACGAATGGTTTATCCAAATGGATGACATGCGTCATCAGATCATGAACGTGGCTAAAAAGATTACCTGGTTCCCGGAATATGGGCTGGACCTGGAATTGGACTGGCTGAAAAACATGCGGGATTGGATGATCTCCAAGAAACGTTACTACGGGCTGGCGCTGCCGATTTTCCAATGCGATAGCTGCGGGCATTTCGACGTCGTCGGTGGGAAAGAAGAGTTAAAAGAACGCGCCGTTGAGGGCTGGGATAAATTCGATGGAAAAAGCCCCCATCGTCCTTGGGTGGACGAAGTGAAAATCTCCTGCCGGAAGTGCGGCGCAAAAGTGTCCCGCATTCAAGACGTGGGCAATCCCTGGTTGGATGCCGGTATCGTACCCTATTCCACCATGGGCTACACCGAAGACCGTGCACATTGGGAGAAATGGTTCCCAGCGGACTTCATTACCGAATGTTTCCCGGGGCAGTTCCGTAACTGGTTCTACTGCTTGTTGGCAATGTCCACGGTGATGGAAGATCGGGAACCCTTCAAATACCTGTTAGGGCATGCCTTGGTAAAGGACCAGCACGGAAAAGAGATGCACAAGAGCGCCGGAAATGCCATCTGGTTCGATGACGCTGCCGAGGTGATGGGCGCCGATGCCATGCGGTGGATTTTCGCCGAGCATAATCCCTTGACAAACCTGAACTTCGGCTATGACCCTGGCAAAGAGGTAACCCGGAAGTTGTTGACCTTGTGGAATACAGCCAGCTTCTTTGCTACCTATGCTGAGCTGGATGGATGGCGTCCGAACAGCGATCCTGGCGAGAGGAATTTAATGGATCGGTGGGTGCTGAGCCGCCTGCAAACTACCATCGAAAAGTGCCGGGAAGCGATGGATGCCTATAACGTGGCGGCAGCGGTCCGGGAGCTGGAAACCACCATCGATATGGTTTCGACCTGGTATGTGAGGCGCTCTCGGAGGCGGTTCTGGAAGAGTTCCAATGATAGCGACAAGGCTTCTGCATACCATACCCTGCACATAGTCCTGACAACCCTAATCCGGCTGTTGGCGCCGATTTTACCGTTCCTGACTGAAGAACTGCACGGCGCCTTGGTTCGAGAAGCCAACCCTGATGCGCCCGTCAGCGTGCATTTAGAATCCTATCCCGAAGCCGATCCAACGCTGAAAGACGAAGCGTTGGAATCGGCGATGATGGATATTATAGATATTGTGTCGCTGGCTCGGTCACTGCGTAACGAAATCGGTATCAAGGTCCGGCAGCCGTTGTCAGAACTGAAGGTAGTGATCAATCCGCAGGAGCGACGGGAAGCGATTACACCATTATTATCGCAGATAGCTCAGGAAGTCAATGTCAAAGAAATCATACTGTTGGATGACGCTGAAGACCTGATCCAATTTTCTGCAAAACCGAACCTGAAAGTCCTGGGACCCAGGCTGGGTGCTAAGATGAAGCAGGTGGGGGCTGCCATCGCTGAACTGGATTCCAACACCGTGGCAGGAGTAGTGAAGGGCGATTCGGTACTGGTGGAGGGATTGTCATTAACTGCCGATGATATAATAGTTTACCGTGAACCTTTAACCGGTTGGGCGGTTAAAGAGAACGTGGAAATCACCACCGCACTTAAGGTAATGATTACTGAAGAATTACGGAATGAAGGGAATGCGCGGGAATTCGTCCACAGCGTACAGAATCTGCGCAAGGAGATGGATTTCAATGTGGAAGACCGTATTATCATTACGGTTAATCCAAGCGAAGGATTGAATTCGGCACTGGAAAATCATCGAGATTTTATCTGCCGTGAGACCTTAGCAACGGATTTCGTGGTGGGGGATGACCGAAAAGACGGAAAAAAAATGAAAATAAATGATGAAATGGCGGAAATTTGGTTGAAAAAAACCTAAAAATTTTCATAAATTTCGTTGCCTAACCAAGCACTATCGTTACCGATGTAAAAGGTTATGTTATGAGTGACAAGAAATCTAAAAAAACAGAGCTGTATGAACCTTCCAACAAGGAGTATTTTCGGAAGATCATTGAGGACAAAATTCGCGGCTTGTTGAAGGAGCTTGGGTATCTCAAGGAGAAATCGTTAGAGACCACATTAGCAGAATATTCCGGTGATTACTCCACCTACTCCTTCCACATGGCGGATCAGGGCACTGACGCCCAGGAACGGGAAAAGGCGTTCCTGTTCGCTCACCGCGAAGGACGGTTCTTGAATCATCTGGCACGCGCTCTGGCGAGAATCACGGACGGCACCTACGGCTACTGCGCAGAATGCGGCAATCCCATGCCGAAGAAGCGATTGGAAGCTGTCCCTCACGCTACATTATGTATCGATTGTAAGTCCAGTCAAGAAGAGAAATAGTCGATGAAACCATACTTGGCGGCAATTCTGATCGTGGGTGCGGATCGGATTTCCAAATGGATTGTGGTGCACAACATGCAGCCCGGCGAATCCATCCGCCTGATTGGTGAGAATTTCTTACGGTTTACCTATGTGCACAATCCGGGAATTGCTTTTGGTATCCGAATAATCCCCGGATCGTTTCTGGCTGTATTTTCCATTATCACCAGCTTGATCCTTATCGTAATCCTATACCAACAGCGCAATCAATCTCCATTACTGACTTTCTCTCTGAGTTTGATTTTAGGTGGAGCGATAGGCAACGTTATCGACCGTTTGAAATATGGTGAAGTCATTGATTTTATTGACGTAGATTTTCCAAACTTCATTATGACGAGGTGGCCGGTATTTAATATTGCTGACAGCGCCGTCACAGTAGGGATGTGCTTATTAGTGATTTACTTGATCCGCCAACCCACTCAAAAAACAACATCTTCCACCCTTTCCACCCCACCGCCTGAACCCCAATAATCGGAACATAATCTTCTGTGAATAACGAAAATAGGGTGCGAACAATCGTGGTCGCCGACCACCAGGAAAAAGAACGGCTTGATCGATATTTAGCGCGTCAAGTGGGCGATTTGACACGCAGCAAAATTCAATCGATGATCCGGGAATCGCGGATTAAGGTCAATGGAAAATCGGTGCGGGTCAGTACCATGGTTAATCCCGGTGATACCGTGTTGATCGAATACCCCACCCCACCACCGGCACGGGCTGTTCCGGAACCGATTCCGCTGGATATCATCTTCGAAGATGACGCCTTGATTGCCCTTTCCAAACAGCCGGGGATGGTGGTGCATCCCGCTCATGGACATCGCAGCGGAACCCTGGTTAACGCCCTGCTTCACCATTCGGATTCGCTTTCCGGAGTGGGCGGGGAATTCCGACCGGGTATCGTACACCGGTTGGACAAGGACACTTCCGGATTTATGATTATCGCCAAATCCGATGAGGTACATCATAATTTGGCGAGGCAGTTTTCGTCGAGGCGGGTAGAAAAGGAATACCATGCGGTGGTATGGGGGGAATTTCCTAAACCAGAAGGATCGGTGGAAGCACCATTGGGGCGAAACCCAAAGGATCGGAAAAGTTTTGCGGTGGTGGTTGGCGGCAAAGAATCTCACACCGAATACCAAGTGCTGGATGAATATGGTTTCCTGTCATTAGTGTCGTTGAAACCGCTGACCGGCAGGACACACCAACTGCGGGTACACATGTCCCACACCGGTCACCCGATTTTCGGCGACGGGGTTTATGGGGGTCGCAACCGCCGATTGGGAAGTCTTCATCCTTCACAACGAACGGTTGCAGCGAAGTTTCTTGAGCTAATGCCAAGAGTAGCACTGCATTCCCGGCGCTTACGATTTCATCACCCGCTTCGGAAGAAATTGATGGAGATCGTGTGCCCGTGGACGGAGGATTTCCGGCAACTGGTGGAAGCACTTCGCGGGGGGGATAATGTTCAAAGAAAAAAGCATTGACTTTTGTAAAAATTAATTGTATATTTGCGATTTGGGTTTACATTTAACCATTGTTTAGCGTCGGGTTTCAACCGGCATTGAATCACGGATTTGAGTATATGAAAAAGCGTAATCCTTTGTTTCGAATTATCCTGGTGGTGGCACTGGTGCTGTTAGCAGCGAACTACCTCTTCCCCACGTTTCGGTATGGACAGTTAAAAAAGGTTGAGGCGGAACATTTTGCAGCGTTGGCGTCCGCAAGTAATTTGGATTTAGAAACCATTACTCGGGATGTCTATGTGGGTGAGGTTGACCTGCGGAACTCCATTGCGGATTGGGATAGCTTGGATGAAATGCTGCAGCAGGATATCACGGACAAGCTGGACTACCTGAAGGGTCCTTTCAAGGAAAAAATCCAGGCGGTGCGGTCAAAGGCTATCCGTCGGGGATTGGATCTCCAGGGCGGCATGCGGATGGTGTTGGAAGTGGATTTGATTAAGTTGCTGGACAACTTGGCTCAACGCCAGGATGAAACCTTCGACAACCTGCTGGAGGTAATCGATTCCTTGACCCAGAATCCCAGCGTGAATTTCTTCCAAACGGTGCCGGAAGTATTTGCTGATGCGGATGTTCCGCTCGGTCGATATTTTTTGAATCCCCGGGCATCGGACAAGGAAATCATCGACTATATTAACGAGGAAGCGGTGGATGCCGTGGACCGAAGCCTTGAGATCTTGCGCAACCGAATCGACCAGTTCGGGGTGTCGGAACCGAATATCATCAAGCAAGGTAACCGTCGCATCGTGATCGAACTGCCCGGGGTGCAAGATCCGGGACGAGCTCGGGATTTGATCGGGAAGACTGCGTTGTTGGAATTCAAGCTGCTGGCGGAATCGGAAGTGTATTCGACCTTGATTGACCGTATCGACCGGCAACTGCTCCGAGAGCGGGGCATCGAACCGGATACATTGGAGGATACTACCGAGATCGCGGAACTGGATACTACCGCGGCGGCAGTCGAGATCGATACCACCCAGCATGTGGCGCAGGATACTGTGATTGATTTGAAGGACCTGTTCGGCGGTGAGTCCGACCTGTTTGCGGAAACTGAAGGGGTGTCTATTGATGCCGCGTTATTGGAAGAAGCGCCGTTCAAGGCACTGCTTCGCGACATCGGTCAGGATTTAGTGGCGGTGCCGATATCCAATTACGCTGCGGTAAATAACATCATCCACCGTAAAGAGGTGCAGGAATTGATTCCGCGTAATGTGCAGTTCCTGTGGCACAAAGAAGCGATTACCGGTCCGGACGGGCAGTATTATCGCCCCTTGTACTTGGTGAAAAGCGAAGCGGAATTAACCGGAGCGGCAATTAGCGACGCTCAAGTGGATATTGGATCCGGGTACAATCCAGGATCAGCCGGGAAACCTTACGTGGCTCTGTCGTTGAACCGGCAGGGAACCCGAGTTTTTTCGGAAGTGACCGGAGCCAATGTGGGGAAACAGTTGTCCATTGTCCTGGATGGGAAAATCCACAGCGCTCCGGTAATCCGAGGCAAAATTCCCAGCGGGAGTGCGGAAATCAGCGGTAATTTCACCATGGACGAAGCCAAGGATTTGGCGATTGTGCTTCGCGCCGGCGCACTGCCGGCTCCAGTACAGGTGATCGAAGAACGAACCGTGGGACCGTCGTTGGGACAGGATTCCATCCGCAAGGGTATGATGTCGATTGTCATAGGGATGCTGTTTGTGGTCCTGTTTATGGTGTTTTACTACCGGGTATCGGGTCTGTTGGCTGATCTGGCATTGGTGCTGAACTTGGTGTTTATTTTAGCGGTATTGGGCGGATTCCATGCCACCCTAACGTTACCCGGTGTGGCTGGGATCATCTTGACCATCGGTATCGCAGTGGATGCCAACGTGCTGATATTCGAACGCATCCGGGAAGAAATCCGCACCGGAAAGACTATCCGCGCCGCGATTGACATGGGGTATGCGCGGGCATTTACTACCATCATGGACGCTAATATCACCACCCTGATCGCGGGTGTTGTGCTCTACCAATTCGGTACCGGACCGATTCGGGGATTTGCGTTGACGCTGATGATCGGGATTATTTCATCCATGTTTACTGCTATCGTGGTGACACGCGCCATTTACGATACGGTGACCAATAAATTCGACATAAAGAAGCTAAGCATATAAATCGAATCAACTTCCAAGACCTGGATTGTAGGAGTGACTGACATACATGGAATTTTTTAGCAATACCAATATCGACTTTCAAGGTAGACGCCGGGTGGCGCTTTACGTTTCAATCATCCTAATACTTGCTGGTGTAGTATCGTTAATCTTCCACGGCGGACCGAACTATTCCATCGATTTCGAGGGTGGCACCGCTATTCACTTAAGGTTCGACCATCCCATTTCCGAATCTGAAATCCGCGATGCGCTGAATGGAATTGGAATGAGCGGAGCTGAAGTGAAAACCATTAGCCATGTCGGCACGCACCCGGAAATCCTCATCAGAGTCAAGGAAGTGTCCATGGCGACCTCGGCGGTGCAGTTGGTGGAAGGCGCCGTCAAAGACCTGTTTTCGGATAACCCGTTTGAAGTTCGCCAAGTGGAACAAGTTGGACCCAAGATTGGCGCTGAATTGAAAGGTCGGGCGGTATGGGCGATCGTAGTGGCACTTATAGGCATCGTAATCTATATTTCATGGCGGTTTGAATTCAAATTTGCCCTGGGAGCGATTGCTGCGCTGGTGCATGACATACTGATCACGCTGGGAGTGTTCTCAGTGTTGAATTTTGAAGTATCGCTGGCGATTGTTGCTGCATTTTTAACCATCGTGGGATATTCACTAAACGATACCATTGTGGTATTCGACCGGATTCGTGAAAACGTGAAAAAACTTCGGGCGGCTTCGTATTTCAACATCATCAATACCTCGATCAACGAAACCCTGTCCCGGACGGTACTGACATCGGGAACCACGTTTATAGTAGTGTTGGTGCTGTATCTGTTCGGCGGTCAGGTGATACATAATTTTGCGTTTGCGTTGCTGGTGGGTGTGATTGTGGGAACTTACTCGTCGATTTTTATCGCTGCACCCATCCTCCTGGAATGGCAGGAACGCACCGGTACGAAAAAGAAAAAACGTTGATCTTTTCTCAATTGGCTTCGGAGAGCTCTGGCTTCCCGTAGCCAGGGCTTTTTTTTTGATATTTAATAACTATTGCGGAACTCGTTGAGGTTATCATGCCGGTGACATTGGTGCTGGGATCGCAATGGGGGGATGAAGGCAAGGGCAAAATCGTCGATGTCCTGTCTGAGGGTGTGGATTATGTGGTTAGGTATCAGGGTGGCGCCAATGCCGGGCACACCGTGGTGATTGACGGCACTGAATTCATTTTGCATCTGCTGCCCACCGGCATTCTGCATCCCAACACCACCTGTATCATCGGCGGCGGTGTGGTGATCGATCCGGTGTCGTTGCTTCAGGAGATCGATGGTCTGAAAACCAAGGGCATCGATGTTGAGGGAAGGCTGTACATCAGCCACTTAGCGCATTTAATCATGCCCTACCATCGCATCCTGGAAGGCATGAGCGAGGAACGTGAGGGGGAAAAGGCAATCGGCACCACCGGTCGGGGAATTGGACCAGCCTACGTGGATAAGATGGCACGGGTCGGGATTCGGATTGTTGACCTGCTGGATCGGGAAATATTTCACCAGAAGCTGCTGTACAATATTCAAGCTAAAAATATGATTTTGCAGAATGTATTCGGTGAAACCCCGATGGATACCGATGCCATCCTGAAAGAGTACCTGGAATTCGACCAACGCATCGATCCGTATATTAAAGACACCTCGGTGCTTCTAAATCAAGCGGTCCGCGAAGGGAAAAGTGTGTTATTGGAAGGAGCCCAAGGGACATTGTTGGATATCGATTTCGGAACCTACCCTTATGTGACGTCTTCCAGTCCCACCGCCGGAGGTGCGTTGACCGGTTCCGGACTGGGTCCTAAGCGGATTGACAACGTGATAGGGGTGATCAAAGCGTATTCCACACGGGTCGGAAACGGTCCCATGCCTTCCGAATTCCCACCGGAGAAGATGGATGAGATGCGCGAACGAGGTGCGGAATTCGGCGCCACCACCGGACGACCTCGGCGTGTGGGGTGGCTGGACATTATGGCGGTACGGTATTCCGCTATGATCAACGGGTTGGATGGATGGGCTGTTACCAAACTGGATGTGTTGTCCGGGCTTCCCTATTTAAACGTGGCGGTGGCATATAAGGATGGCGATGGCAAAATGTTGAATCATTTCCCGGCGGATGCGCTGCTATTGGAACGCTGTCATCCGGTTTACGAGCAGTTGGACGGTTGGGAATCGGACATCCAGGATGCCAAGACATGGGAAGACTTGCCCAGCGCCGCCAGACAGTACTTGGAATTTATTGAGGACGCTACGGAAGTTCCGGTGAGGATGATTTCGGTAGGACCGGCACGGGATCAGATTATTCACCGGTAATCTTTCAATTATTACGGGCGTGTAGCTCAGTAGGTAGAGCACCGGCCTTTTAAGCCGATGGTCGCAGGTTCGAATCCTGCCACGCTCACACTCCGCATATTTGCCTCAAGATCATCACAGCTTACAGTATCAACCCTTTGAATTGTTGTGTGTATCTGCAAATAAATCAAAGGGTTTTGTGCGTTCAACCGTGACGAACTATCAATCCGAGTCGAGCTCTAGAATACGAAATATTACAGCGAATTAGTGGGTGAAGATAAGGATTTCAGACAAAGAGCCTGTGGGATGTTTTTTACAATATAGGCAATATGAGTGTCATATGCTGGCGAAATAGTAAGCGAATCATCCAAATGAATCACGATGGTACCAGCGCAACATGCATTATGCTCTTGACCACGGGAAAAGCAATCGGTCAAATGACTTGGTTCTTCATTTGGGATTTCGCTTGCGCAATGCTCAGAAAGTTGTGTGCAGAGGATTCTTACATCAGGGATTTCCTCACGAATGGCGTTCACGATTTCTTCACGTGGTGTGCTATGTTGACCGCGACCAATGGAAAATATCACGATATCAGGATTGACTGTTAGGCAGAATCGCCGAGTGAATTCCGCTGGGTCATCCACACCCGGTCTTCCACCATGATGGGGGAATAAGTTGATCGGTGCCGATGCGTCAACACCGGATTCGATTAAGTTGTCAAGACCTACATTATCAATATCGCTCGGCAACAAAGCAATTGGGTTTCCATCCAAATTTATACGAATGACTGCACTCGTGGAATTACCGGTAAGACGCCTGCCGTTCCGATCCGTACTCCCAGGACCTCTTCCAGCCAAATACGGATTTGGAAAGATTACCTCAACATTTACTGGATCATGCCCGAAATGGAAACAATTGTTTGTTGATAAGCCGACACGAAGAATGTCTCTCGACCCCAACTCATGCAATAGGTCATCCCAGATTTTTGATCCCTGTTCTGAATTGGTATTTAAATGCACTTTGTTTACTAAGATTTTCCGGGAGGATAATAAAGAAATAACGCCACCTATATGATCAGCGTCAGCGTGCGAAATGATGAGCAGGTCAATCTTGTTAATATTCTCTATAGTCAGGAATTCCAATAGAGTTGATCCGCGTCCCGCATCAACAACCGTTACATTCTCCGAATCCACTAGTACAGAACAATTCCCATGACCTACATCAAGAATGTATAACTTGGCTTGAGAGATTTAATCCTCCTGATTAATCCAGCTCGAATTTGTCAAGATAAAGATCATCCTGATTATCAGTACCGATATTTACCATAGCGTGGAATCTATAACCAGCTTGAATCATATTGTGCAAATCCTTTGGAATTAGATCAAGCGGAAGTCCTATAAGCTCATCTGGATTCCATCCAGATATGACTACAGAAAACATAGCAGGAATCAGATCTTTATAGACTTCCTCGATTCTTATTAGAGTTCGCCACGGTTTTCGGCTCGGTAGAAAGGTATCTTTGAATTCGTTTACGCATACTTCCAAGCCAAATTTGATCTTTTCAGGATCGATATCTCTGGAGGAGATCAACGATGGGATGTGCCTCCGGAAAAGTCGTATCTCATTGATTGCAGCTTTATCACCTCTGGTGCACAAGATAGCAGGAAATTGCTGCTGATAGAAATGAGCAACAGCTACTGCTCCATTAAAGGAAGCATAGGGAGTACTTCGCATATAGTGATCGCACACGACAGCATCTGTGTTTTCAATAGTATCATTTACGAATCTTGGCAATTCCAGAGGTCCTTCTACAGGTAAGGCTTCAAGTTCTGCATCTTCAATATGAAAAGCTATGGACTGCCTGGCACTTTGATCGTCATCCGCTATTGTGACTCTTTTTATGTCTTTCCGATTGGCAACTAAGGGCATATTTACTCCTCTAATAACGGTAATTGTACAATAAATTCAGCACCACCTAATTCGCCATGTTCTACCACATCAACTTCCCCACCAAGGTCTTTTATTGCATCCTGAACAATTGTGAGACCCAAACCACTCCCATTAGGACGTGTTGTTTGACCGGGTAGCCATATGTCTTCTTTACTGATCCCTTCTATTCCTGGTCCATTATCCATAAAACGGAGTGTGAGTGTATTATTTACAATCTCGGTCTGAATGACAATTTTGCGTTCGATATTTTGTATTCCGGCAAACCAAGTCATACTGTTGTTAAGAAAATTAGTGATGATGGATTCAATGGCGGCTTCACTTCCCAGGATAATAGGATTAGTTAGAGCATATTCTCCAATAATTTTTACTTCTCGATCCTTGAGGAAAGGCTTATACATTTTTAACGTGGTTTTTATTACTTGATGCACGTTAACTCGCCCCGTTCTTCTTTTTTCGTGATCAATCAAGCTAAGTGTCACGTTTCCCAAGACACTTAAGGCATCTATGGATTTTATGATTAGATCCACCGGTTCTCGAATGGTTTTTACATAAAGGTTATCTAGCAGCTTCCGTCCTCTCCTTTGTATGGTTTTTATGGAGTTGAAGATTACTTTGATTGGATTACCAGCGGATTCGTGGGCGAAAATTGAAGCGGTGATCCCTGCAGTACTTAGGGTGCGATATAATTGCACTTCTTTACGTAGACCACTCATTTCTTTTTCTCGTACTTTATCATATTGTTTAAAAGCCTTTTCTACCTCGTCCTTAGAATCTTTTGAAACTTTTTCAATTGCTTCATTAACCTTTCGTTTTGCGGTCTTAGTGTCTCGTGGTGCTTTGGTACGTTCTTTTTTCCTCCTCTTTTCGGCAACTTCCAAACGTTTCCTCGCCATCCACTCCAGAGCATCGACAGCAAATTGCTTAAGTTCAAAGAATTCCTCACTTTCAATAAAACCAGAACGATCAGTTTTTTGAATTAGCTGATTCTCTATATCTGTGATCGAAACACGACCAATCGAAGTGTTCGTAGAAGGCCTTTCTTCAGGACTCTGTGCTCTGCGAAGGTTTATTTCAAGCCAATCATTACCGGGATTACCATATGGCGCAACTCGTAATCCATTTTGATACAAATGAACACCGCCGATTTCTTTTAGCCAATTGCGTACCTCAGATAAAGTAGATGAGCGAGTTGAGAATGTTACCCTGTTTAAAATAAAGACCCAGAGATCAAATTTTGATGGAGGACAATTGTAGGGACTTCCATTATTATTACGCTTTAAGATTTCATGCTCTGTCCTAAAAAGAGTTTCGCCGCGAAAATCGAATACAGTAGCAGAAGCTCTGCCATTAATATCCAATTCCGCCATAAGGTGATATTCGGCATCGTTGTAATACCGATTACTAACTAGTTTTTCCAGGTCACCAAATTCGGGAGTTTTAAGCACTGGATAAAATCCCTCGGGATTATCTTCAAACGGGTCTGCCAATAAGATTAGAGCCCTAGCTAAATTTCTTACTTCCGTACCACTAATGCTCCATCGAAGATTCTCAATGACGATTTCTGTTCCAGGACCTTTTTCCTTTGCAGCTTTATTCTGCGTTATTGATAATAACACATCATCGACCAAATCAGCCTTTTCATATTCTTCCCAATTAATTGATAATTGATATTCACAAGTTGGATTCTTCAGAGGTCTACACTTCAATTGCACATTAGAGCCCATACGCAGAGCAGCAAGTCGCCCTAGTCCTTTTGTTCCAACTGTTCTTCTCCCCAACCGGGTAAGTTCTTGAGAAGATTTCAGCGATCGTCCTAATACGAGCCAACCATTGATAATATCCGAGTCATCCATACCCTCGCCATTGTCAGTTATCCGAATACTGCCACCAGGATCATCGGTATAGGAGAATTCAATTGTACAATCCCGAGCATCGGCATCGTAGGAATTCTTTACCAATTCCAAAATGCTTTGATGCGGACTGGGATTCAGTTCCTCGCCAAGCCGGAGAAGAATGTCCTTAGAAAATCTAAACTGAGCCTGGTTCATTGTTCCATACTCCACCAAGGAAGTTCAGCCAAAGACGATACCGTTAGATGACGACAGCGAATACGTGCATTTAACCAGTTGTTTGTTGCTGGCTCCTTAAGATTATTTAATAGGCGTTCACAGGTTTTCAGCGAATTATCCTTTGGATGCAATACGAGAAGATGATTTTCTACAGCCACCGGTCTTTTGCCTGCGATAATGGTACCAACGGCACGAAATTTATCACCGGGTCGTGAAGTTCGTCGTACAACAACGAAAGGTGGATTAATTGTTCTTCCATAATAGCGACGATTTTGCGGAATTTCAATAACTTTTTCCCATTGCGGTAGATTCCGAGAAACAATAAACGGAAACCATTTGCCTCGGTATCGGTCACGATGGGGAACCACCGGACCCACGGAAATATCAAATAGATCCGATACTTGAAGTTTTGAGTTTTGAATGGGAAATTGCCACAGGTTAGATTTCAGATTTGAATTATTAGAGGTTACCTGACCTTCAAAGATAAATACATCAATGTCAACGTGTTGATCGAAAAGTCCGTACAAGGTTATTTGTTGAATACGACAATGAGACTCAACAAATCCACGCCATTTCTGGTATCTCGATCCGCTCCGCAAAACTTCCGGTAAAATTGCCACAATCCGAGTCCCAGCTTTAGCACCAAGTATGCAGGCTTCAACAAATAGTGCCGCGGAATTAACTTTACCCTTTGCCCAAGAACAGTCTGAGGGTGCATCAAACATTGTGAATGGAGGATTAATGACAATGTGTGAAGCTAATGAAAACGCTTGATGGTCAGTTAAACCGCAACGGGCTTGAATCTGTGGAAATACATTTTTGATTTCAGGGAAGAGATTTTTCTTTTGAGGTGCGCTACTGAGAATAGCAGATAAACATAATCTGATCTGTGTTGTTGTT
>CBDVBD010000010.1:0-39774 GCA_965372135.1 uncultured bacterium
TATGTCATGAAACACTTGTAAACCATGTCATGATATCATACAATGGCACCTGACACCACAGAAAATAGCAGCACTTTCACTGCGGTAGCAAGCTAGCGCAGTCCAAATATCCTCAGGGTGGGGACACCCTGAGGCACAAGATCGAGATCCTTCACTTCGTTCAGGATGACAATCGTCATTATTTCTTGTTATCTTCATCGTCAATGACTTCGAAGTCTGCGCTTTCCACTTTGCCATTATCCTCAGGTTTTTTGGCTTCCTCGGCGCCGGGAGGTGGTGGTTGCGCTCCCGCCTGCTGCTGCGCTTGTTGAGTGGCTTCGTACATCGCAGTTGAAGCTTCGTTCCAGCGCTGAGTCAAGTCTTCACTGGCTTGTTTAATTTCATCGGTATCTGTACCTTTAAGGGCTTCCTTTACGCGGTCAACCGCAGCCTGGATTTTGTTCTTAGTCTCGTCGTCCATCTTGTCGCCCAACTCCTGCAACTGGCGTTCAGTTTGGAACACCTGAGCATCAGCCTGGTTACGGACGTCAGCTTGTTCACGTTGTTTCTTATCTTCCGCTTCGTGCTCCTTGGCATCCTTCTTCATGCGCTCGATTTCCTCATCGGACAAGCCGGAGGAATGTTGAATCTTAATCGACTGTTCCTTGCCAGTGGCTTTGTCCTTGGCGCTAACCTGCATGATGCCGTTGGAATCGATATCGAAACTGACTTCGATCTGAGGAATCCCTCGCGGCGCCGGAGGAATACCGTCCAATTGGAAACGACCGATGGTCTTGTTATGGATCGCAATGGGACGTTCGCCCTGCAATACGTGGATATCCACCGTGGGCTGGCTGTCAGCGGCGGTGGAAAACACCTCGGTTTTCTTGGTGGGAATAGTGGTGTTCGCCGTGATCAACGTGGTCATTACACCACCCAGGGTTTCGATTCCCAGCGACAACGGGGTCACATCCAATAGTACCATATCGTGATCCACGTCCCCCGACAAGATTCCACCCTGAATGGCAGCGCCCATGGCTACCACTTCATCAGGATTAACACCCTTATGCGGTTCCTTGCCGAAATATTCCTTCACCACTTCCTGCACCTTGGGAATTCGCGTGGTTCCGCCCACCAGGATCACTTCGTCGATATCAGACGGTTTCATCTTCGCATCTTCCAACGCCTTCTTAACTGGTTCAACCGTCCGCTGAATTAAATCATCCACCAATGCTTCGAACTTAGCACGATTAATGGTTAAATCCAGGTGCTTGGGACCTTCAGCAGTGGCTGTGATAAAGGGCAGGTTTATCTGGCTCTGATTGGTGGTCGAGAGTTCACATTTGGCTTTTTCGCAGGCTTCCTTCAACCGTTGCAGCGCCATGGGATCCTTACGGAGATCCACCCCATCGCTTTTCTTGAATTCATCAGCGACATAATCGATCAGCCTCTGGTCGAAATCGTCACCACCGAGATGAGTATCGCCATTGGTGGATTTTACTTCGAAGACACCGTCGCCCAACTCCAGAATCGAAATGTCGAAAGTTCCGCCACCAAGGTCAAATACGGCGATTTTCTCATCTTCCTTCTTATCTATACCGTAGGCTAATGAAGCTGCAGTCGGTTCATTGATAATCCGCTGCACATTCAATCCAGCAATCTCACCGGCTTCCTTGGTAGCTTGCCGCTGCGAATCGTTAAAGTACGCGGGTACTGTGACCACCGCGTCCGTAATCTTTTCCCCCAGGTATTCTTCCGCAGCCTGCTTCATCTTCTGCAGCACCATAGCTGAGATCTCCGGGGGGCTATATTCCTTATCATCGATCTTAACCCGTGCTACGCCGCCTTTGCCCTTCACCACCGTGTAGGGGACCTGGGAGATTTCCTCGCTCACTTCGTTGAACATACGCCCCATGAAGCGTTTTATGGAGTACACGGTTTTCTGGGGGTTGGTGACTGCCTGCCGTTTAGCGGCAGCGCCCACCAGTCGTTCGCCGGACTTGGAAAATGCCACCACACTTGGGGTGGTACGGCTGCCTTCCGGATTAGGGATTACCGTGGATTCGCCACCTTCCATCACTGCGACACAGGAGTTTGTAGTTCCAAGATCAATGCCGATAATCTTACTCATAGTAACTTCCCTTCTGGGTATTATGTGATATTTTTCATTATTGACTATTCCTATTATATAGCAAACGCAATGCCAGTATTGTAATATACTAATAAATAATGACATAACACCTATTAAGATATAGATACATCTGCCATGATGCTGCCGTTTGTGCCATTATGGCAGTTTTTGTTGCCATTATTTGAATTATTAAACATTTAACAACTGGGATTAGAGAGCGTCTGTGGTGGGAGTTTAAAGTTGCTTTATTTCATAAACACAGTGGGCACCCGCTGGCCGAGTACGGGCACCCACAACGTGCGACGCCCTGGGAACAGAGTTCCCAGAGCATCTTTTATCAGGAGTTCCTGCGTAAGTAATATACATTATATTGTTTTAGATTTCTATGATGTGGATCACATTTGGGCAGTTTATCCATCTTTACAACCAACTTTGGATTTCAGAGCGGGCGATGGTTTCTTTGCCGGTGTCGCTGATCCGTACATAGACTTTCCCCACCTTGAGGACGACTTTCTCACCCAACGCGAATATTTCCGCTAACTCCGGTATTTGATCAAGCAAATCCCAATAGGCTTCGCTATCGTATTTGATGTCGATAGTGGTATCGGAATCGGTGTACGATGTTTCCACCCAACTGTTGTCCTGCATTTTGAATGTACGCCCGGCAACGCGTTTTTTAGTACTTGCGCATTCATCCAAGGAGACCGTTTCTTTCAATTCGCGGACAATTTCGCTTTCCGCAATGGCTCCCATGCGCTCTTCACGGGAAGATAATCCTGCCCCAGCCGATGAGGATGTCATCCCTTTTTTGGATGCAACTGGGTGACTCCTTCCTCCTCGAAAATGGAATTCGCCTTCCTGATCAACATGTACGCCTGGTAAGGACTGAAGTGCACTACGTACATCCCTCACTGTTTGCTGTTGGGGTGGTTGATGGGCAAGTTGTTCATCCTCTCTTGCCAGGAAGGATGTGTAGGGTGTAGCGATGCCGTATTGTTTGCTCATGGCGATGACTTCATCTTTTAGTTCCTGGTTTTCGCCGTGCAATCGGATTTCCTCCAATAGGAACCCGATACGGCGGGACGCCCAGAGTTCGTCAACGAAATCGTTGCTCAGGTTTTCGCGGGGGAATTCCACTACGTGGCTGATGGTACGACGCCTGCCGTTAACTTCACCGGTGAGTTCCACCCGGTGTTCCCCATTGCCGGTGTAACGTCCCAGGATCAACAACTGATTACCAGCGAACATGTCCGGCAGGTTGTTGGGGTACATCATGTCCACATTGATGCCGTGGAAATGCAGTTCGGGATCGGACATGACGGGATGGTGGATTTGGTTATAAAATGAGGCTACCGCAGTCTCGATATTTTCGCCGGGCTCCACGTATTCGGTGGCGCCGCGGTGGGTTTGAGCAATGCGGTCCAGGAATATGGCATCGACGTCGTGACCGACACCAAAGGGGAATATCCTGACCTGGTCATCGTTACTATTTTCCACCATTCTCAATATGGATTCCAGATCGGTGTTGCCGATAGTGGGTAAGCCGTCTGTCAGGAAGATGATGTTACGGGGACGGGATTCATCCCAATCCATGGAGATGGCGCGTTCCAGGGCGTCGTGGATGTTGGTACCGCCGCCGGATGAGATGCGGTTTACGAATTGCATTCCCTGGGATCGGTAGTTCCGGGCGGAAACCAAGTCGTTTTGAAAGGTGCTGATATTGTCGGAAAAGGCTACGATATTGAAACGGTCGCGATTGTCAAGGTTTTCCAAGCAGTACTTCAAGGCATCGCGGGCTTGCCGGATTTTATCGCCACCCATGGAACCGGACCGATCCAGCACGAACACGATGTCCTTGCCGATAATTTCATTTTCTTCCAACTCGCGTTGGGGGGAGATCATCAGCATGAATGTACCCTCTTCCCCATCCCGATGAGCCAACAAGCTCATGCCGAAATGTTTGTCGGCTAAGGAATAGTAGATTTGGAAGGGACCGCTCATGTCTTCGAATTCACCTTCGAAAGATGCGTGGGCTTGGCGGTCGTCATCCTGCTCCAATTCCACCTGTGATTGGGGGGAATAGACGTTGCCCAGATCGTGGCGGCTTTCCAGAAATACATCGAAGCGTAGGTCGGCGTCTTTGAATGTTCGGTTATTTGTGGGGAACGGGAATCCCCAGACGTACAGACCGTTGCGGTTGTCCAGGACTTGGGAATAGGTAAGGTCGATGGAGCTTTCACCTCCCGGGGGAATCGGGAAAATGCTGGCTTTGAAGGATTTTTGATCCACGTATTCCAGCAGAGCTGGATCCTTGCGCTGGTGGACAATTTGCTGGTAGATGCGACGGGCTTCGTCGGCTTCAATTAATTCAGCTACCCATTCCCTGCCGTCCTGGATCAGGGTAAAGCTGGAAACCACCGCATCCTGCGGCAGTGGGAATACATAGGTGCCTTCCAACGCCCAGTTGTTGGGATTATGGAACACCTGTTGGACGGTGACCCGGGCGGTACCATCAATGATCCGGGTATGGACTTCCTGGGATACCAAGTTAGGGTGTCGGAAGTTTGGGCGATGCACTTCGTTAGGAAGGATTAAACCTTGTGCGCATAAGATACTGGATGCAGCAAGTGTCAGGATTGCGATGAGTATCCATCGCGATGTTGGGGTGTGTGATTGATTGTGTGACATGATTTCCTCCGTGTTGTTTCATTTGTTGCGCTCTCATTAGCATTACTCTGCAACGGAGGAAATATTCCACTAAAAAATGGAATTTTAGTTAAGAGTCCTTGGATATCATATGAGGTTGGATCTTTAAATGTCTGACGATACTCTTTTCTTTATTTATTGGAACGATGGGAACCAATAAACGGTCAACTCATACTTTCAATTTTATACCCTTTAATTTGAAATTTAGCACCTTTAAATTCAATGATCCAGTAAATTCGATCCCAAGGGTGGTGAAAAATAAACAAATCCAATTTCCCGTTACCGTTAAAGTCACCTACTTTATAAAACAGTTGATAATATTGCCTTTTTGTATCATAAACAAGATCAGATTTATATCTAACTTGGATAAAGGATTCATAAACAGTTTCCATATACTTTCCTTTTAATCCGGTGTCTTCCAGATATGATGTAATCGTATAGTCCCCTATCCTAATAGTGTCTTCAACAATTTTCTGTTCATTGAATCTATCATGGGATAAATGCAAATCCTTACTTGTTGAGCATACAATATCATAGAAAAAGGGAGATTCCTCCACATTTCCTAAACTTAGAGGAATTGAACAAGCCGCATATATATTACAGGAATCATTATAACAGAAATAGTATATAAATCTTTCAATGCTTGTTTCAAAAACCGTATTTTTGTATCCAAAAAATAGGTTTTTCCCAATTTCTAATGTATCATTTTCATAGATTAAGGGATCTTTTGTTGTATAAAATTCTGATGGAGAGAGACCGTTGAAAACGATTGTTGCAGAATCCAACTTTTCGATTGTGTTATCTTCTGGCACTCTTTGATATAGCCAAACAAATAACTGATTCTTATCAAATCCAGGTATGTTCTCTTCCAGCTCATTCGGTGAAAGTAAATAAGGATCAAAGGTATAGAAGTTTCCGATAAAGATGTCGTTGATTTGGGAGAAGGAAAGAGTGGTGGAAAGTAGTAATAACAACAATAATGTTAGGGTTTTCATGGCGCCCCCTGAATGATGATGGAATTAGATGCTTGAATTAAAAATACGAAAATGAATAGGGAAAGTCAATAGAAATCGTGAGATAATCCTTTTGTCAGTTTAGGGATCATACTTCGTTGAATGTCACATTTCTGGATTCCCGCCTACGCGGGAATGACCATAATGAATATGCGCTACCAAATGCCAGGGATAAGTCGATACTGGGTTTTTTGGGCGTATTCGACGTAACCGGTAAGTTCTTCATGTAAGGTTTTGTCTTCAAGATGGGTACGAATTACGAGTAAAATAATTGAAACAATGGCAGGGATCCTGACCTACTCGCTGTCAGGTCACATCCCGACAGATCGAAACAAGACCTAACAGAGCTTTCAATACGTCAGCAAAGGGTTACACAACTGTCGGATGGGGACACCCCAACAGCACATAACATTTAGGCAGATTAGTGGTGCCGACTCGAAAGAGCCGGCACCGTGATTAACTAAATATTATTCCATCCCTTCAGCCATTTGCAGGGCTTTGGTTCTGCAGAAAGCATAGTTCATGTTGTTTAGTGCGTTGTAGTGGGCTGCCTGTTCGCAGAAATCCTTGGCGTTCTCTTTGTCGCCGATGCCCTGGTATGCCAGCGCCATCCGGTATAGATTGTACGGATTTTGCTGGTTTGCTTGTTGGAGTTCCGCCAATGCCAGATCGTAGTCCTCTTCTCCCAAAGCGATCATCCCCGCCACTTGGTGCGCCAACCGAATCTGGAATGGATTGTTGATTGCGGTGACTGCGTCTAAATATTCAGCGACGTTAGCATGGGCGGTCTCGAAATCCTCCTTTTTCAAAGCAGCACGTGCGGCATTAAAGAGGAAAGCCCGCCGGGTGTTGTTTTTCACATCCTCGGAAAGATCAGACCCCTCAATCAGCTCTACTGCCATCTTATACATATCCAGGGCTTCGTCAAGATTGCCTAATTCCAGCAGGATGTTCCCCTTTACCACCAGGTCGCCTGCCATCGCTGACGGGTCGTTGATTTGCTGCGCCAGTTCGTGTTGTCGGTCCTGTTCTTCCAGGGCTTTTTCCAAATTACCCTCGTCCACATAGGATACTGCCGTGGCGAACATTGCAGCACGACGTTCGCCGATATCACGGGCTGTATCGTACAATTCCTGGAGGACGGCTCTGGCTTCCTGGTGCACGCCCTTGAAAACAAGGTTGGTAGCAATGCCGATAAACGAAGCGACGAAATGGGGATTTTGTGTCAGGGCTTCTTTGTAAGATGCGATAGATTCGTCGTATCTCCCCATTTTCATCAGCAGTTCCGCATAGGAATCGTAAGGATTGGGGTCATTGGGAATCAGCTCGATGTACTTCTGAAAGGCTTCCTCTGCCTCTTGGTAGTTCCCTAAGAACCTATACGCGTACCCCAATTGATTGTAGGGTTGGGAAAAGTCCGGGGCGATTTCTACGGCTTTGTTGTATTGTTCAATAGCCGCAGGATATTCCTGTTGTCCGAAGTAGTTATTCGCCAATAAGTTGTAAGCCCGCTCATCGTTTGGATAAGCGGCAACTATCTTTTGGTAGTATTCCCGCTGTTTCATGGCAAAACCATTCACTCCGGCATCAACTCCCTGGATCCACATCCGCTCCCCTTCGGAGACTTGATCCACCAGTGCCACAGCTCGGTCTAAACTTTCGAAGAATTTCTTGGCACTGGGCTGGGCAAAAGCTAATAGCAAGTGTGCCATGGCGAATTCGGGATCCTTCTCTACCGCTTGTTCGAAGAAAGTCCTTGATTCCTGCCCTTGAAGTGATTCTGATAGGTCACGACCCTGCAGGTAGAGTTCACGGGCTTCTTTGGATTTGGTGGTGATGGGGACTTTTCCCTCATCGGGTTTGGCACAGCCCGAAACAACCAGCAGGAGAGCACCGATGGCAAGAATCAGAACAACGCACAAAATGTGTGACTTTTTCATTTCCGGCTCCTTTTGTTGATTAATCATACGGTTATCGTTTACCTCTCACTATCGAAATAAGCAAAACTAAGCCAGCTAAGATTAGCAAAATAGGCACCCAGGGTAATGCTGATTCATGCATCCCCAAAAGACCCCCAATTACGAAGAGAATACCAACCACTAACCAAAACCCTTCCAGCCTTAATTTCACAAGCAGACGTGCTATCTGCATACCAAAGGTAAGGATTCCGATACCAAACAAACCAACACTGAAATCGAAGTTCGCTAAGAACGCAATCCCGATCCAGATAAAGAATAACGCCCATCCCACAGTATTCAGCTTTTTATCCAATTCACTTTTTTCGGGAGTTGTCGGTTCATCGACCTGTTCCGTATTTTTCTCAGCGGATTCCTGATTTTCCATATTTTCCATGAGGATTCTCCTTTTATTAGTCAAGATTAATATGTTAGAACAGACCGTTGTTAAAAGCAGTCAGTTCTTAAAACGACCAGTTGACGATAGGGAAAAACGGAAACTGCCCACCTTTCCTGATGATGTTAACCAATCCGATTTGTAACCCTTTCATGCTGCCGGCATAGTTGATAAATCCAAGCTGCAACCCGTTCATGTACTCAGCATAGTTTACAAATCCCCACTGGAAACCCAATCCATCACCTACATAGTTTACTGTTCCAGACTGGAATCCTTTGAAGCTGCCTTTAGTGTAATTTACACAGTTGTCCTGCCAGCCGGTGAAATCGGATTCTGTGTACGACACAACACCGAATTGCACACCCGTTGATGGTGCGGTTAGATGATTTACCAATCCCCAATCCAGTCCGGTTAAAGAGGCATTTTTCCCATAGATCAAGTTCAGGCGTAAACCGGTAATATTGTCACTTTCCGGGAAAAGCTGGATAGGATTTACCAGAGCAAGCTGAATGGGACGGTCCGCTGCAAACGTAGGATTTGCAAATGTGTTGACCATTACGATTGCCAGCAGTGCAATGCCCAGGCTGATTGTACTACTTTTGGGCGTCATGACGCACCTCCGCTTGTAAAATTGGCATAAAAATATTTATTCAGAGACTAACAAAAGCACTATATCATCAGATCACCGCCGTTGATGTCGATGGATGCGCCAGTGATGTAATCAGCACCGGTAACCAGAAATAGAACCAGCTTTGCTACTTCTTCCGGAGTACCTATCCGGGATATGGGAAAACTCTTGACGTAATCTGCGATACGTTCCGGGGAACATTCCAAGCGTACCATTTCAGTATCGATCAGCCCGGGACAGACGGCGTTCACAGTGATTCCGTGTGAGGCGACTTCCTTAGCGACCGCCCTGGTGAAACCCAGCATCGCTGCTTTGGATGTGGTATAGTGTGCGCCGCCCAGGGTGCTAACACTTCTGCCCGCTGAGGATGACATGTTGATAATTCTGCCGAACCCCTTTTCTTTCATAATGCCCAACACCGCTTTGGTGCACAGGAACACACCATTCAAGTTCACATTCAGCACCCGGTCCCACTCTTCTTTGGTAATATTTTCAATCCCGGTGGGATAGAGGATTCCGGCATTGTTCACCAAGATGTCGACGACACCGTATTGATCTACAGTTTGTCGTACCATACGTTCGACTTCATCTTCCTTGGTCACATCGGCAGTGATACTCAAACCTCCGATGTTGTCGGCAACCTGTTGTACTTCATCCTCTTTGATATCGGTTACCACTACCTTTGCGCCTTCTTGAGCGAACAACCCCGCGATGACTTTCCCTATCCCCTGGGCGGCACCGGAGATGATGGCGACTTTGTCTTTTAGCTTCTCCCGTGGCATTTTTGTTCCTTAATCGTCTACTAATACGCCCATAATCTCAGTCCGATTATGCCCCAGTAGCTGAAATAAACTGTTATTCCTGTGCAGGAAAGCGATAAGACAAGGGCATATATCCGTGCAGTCTTTTTTACGGGTTTTTTGAAACTAATAAGTGAATAAATTACGCTAAGCACTGAAAGCCCTGCAAATAGCAAAGTTGAAATAAAGAAAACGATATTTTGCATAGTCATTGTGCCCACGTAAGTCATAGACTGATTCCCAACCGCGTAAAATCCAATTATTAGTGAGATCATCGCAAGCAAGGGGATCACTCTCATTCTCAGATATTTTGACCTGTTTTCTTTTCGCCGCAATTTTTTATAAAGATGTACCGGAATCCAGAAAACGGCATACAAGATTCCGGAAATCATTATAATCAACATCCCAAAAACAAGGGTTCGGTAGATATAGATTTTCCAGATTCCGGTCTTTTCGTAATATGACCCCTTTGTTGCATACACCATTACGCCTTCAGACGTTGTGGTAAACACCCTACCCGCCTCTGGCGATTCTGATCTTCGAAATGTATTTGGAGAAACCGGAATTAACGCTTTTTTTCCCTCCAGAAATTCTTTTGTGTATAGAGTATCATTCTCAACTGATATTGAAATACCGCTCATTAGAGTATTGATAAATTGTAACAAATCCTGCCTTGGACTCAGATATTCATAGTAACCGATATATTTTTCCAGTTGATCGGTTGAAAGCTTGATTGATGGTTTTTGAGGAGGATCAATGTCACGAATTAAATATTCTTGAATTACATCACATATTTCCTCAAATTTGTACGGATTGAAGTAATTTCCTAATGCAACAAAACCAAGTCCCTGGTCTTTTAAGTAAGCATACTTTGCAATATATCCTGGTCCTCCACCTGAATGCGTATACCATTTAAAACCATATTTGAAGCTTGATCCCACCCCAAAACCATAACCTTCAGTGAGTCCTGCTTTCGCTGCAACAGTTGTAGTATGAATACCCAGCCGGTCGATTGACTCCTCACTTAATATTTGCTGTTCACCTATTTTGCCCTTGTTGAGTAGGAATTGCATAAATAGCGCCATGTCTTTGGTGGAGGAATTTAAGGAAGATGCAGGACGGTCATATCCTATAATATATGGGATGGGCTGATAATTGTCGTCATATCCTTGAGCGAGCAGTTGTTTACATTCTTTGGTCAGCCTGAATGAAGAATTTTTCATACCTATCGGTTCTAAAATATTATCCTTTAAATAGTCCTCATACTGCCGTCCGGTAATTTTTTCCAACACATATCCTGCCAGTGTATATCCCGGGCTGGAATAAGCACGACGGGTACCAGGCTGCCAGCGAGCTTTGAGTATTTTTGCCTTAATCTCCACCGCTTGCCTGAGTGGCATTTCAGGATCATCTTTATTAATTAACCAACTGGGGTGGATATCGTCAAAGCCGGCTGTATGTTCAAGCAAATGAACCACTCGAATAGGATGGGTATCTTGCCAACGATTGTTGATTTCAATTTCCGGTGCGATGTCACTCACTGGTGTAGTAATATCAATTTTACCTGCTTCAATTAACTTGAGAAAACCAAGACCCAAGAAGCTTTTTGTGCAGGAGGCAACACAAAAAAGAGTATTTTCCGTTACCGGCTCACCGGTTTCAACATTAGCGTATCCGAAACACTCAATCCATAAAATTGAATCTTTTGATACCAGTGCGAATCCGGAACCGGGAATCTTGTATTCTTTAAGTAAACTATCAATTTTTGCCTTCAACTCGACCGTAGTATATGGGGTTTTGGTGCTATCTACAGAAGCTTCGCTGACTGGTATGCTGAAAGTGGTTAATACTGCTAAAGACATAATCAGCAATGCTGTAAAGAATCTTGTGGCAATATCTGGTCTTCTCATGTTATTATTATTCCTAAGTTTAATTGAAAGCAAAAAGGGCACCTTGAATTATCCGAGTGGCATAAGCACTTTGGTCTAAAGTGTAGTATTTACCATCAATTTGATCGGTGATGGTTCTGAATTCTCGCGCATGTTCTTCTGACCAGAAGAAAATGGAGTTACGTCAGAATGCGTTGATGATGCTGGGTTCGGTCAAGCTCTCGAAATCCACTGATGGTGAAAAAATTAGGGGTTCTGCATCAGCGTTAAGAACACGATAATTTAGATCGCTGTCCAACTCCATTGTTAGTGGTTCATGGCAGTGTTTACATTCTGTTTTGGCGGTGACTTTCAGTTCCTGGTTTCTTAAGCGCCCTTGCACGAAGGACGTGGCAATGGTGTCCACCGCTCAAGCAGCAAAAATGCCTTCACCAGTGCTAAGGGTGAGGTGATGTGGAGTTTTTTCCACCGTTACCGGATACGCCCAGGCGACAGCATTCGAATCATTTCTGAACAGAAAGGTAAGATTTTTCTCCAAATCGTCCAGGATTTTTTTTACTTTGTCAACGGGTATTTGCAATTCCACGGAAATCATTTCCGGTGGGATGGGTTTTCCGATACTGGGAAGCTCCCTGACCACGAAATTGCGCACCTTATGATGTTCGGGGGACATGAAGTTTAGATGTGCACTGATGTAGTGTGCTTCATTGAGAAGACTCTGCTTCCACTTCTCAGCGGAGGTTTCCACAATATCATGTCCCTTCCCCATTAGCATCACATCAGACATAGGTTATTCAATCCTCCTTCTTCGCAGGTTGCAGCATGGCGAATGTCACACCGGATGGTTCGTTGAACAAGCAGATTCTCGATCCGGTGGGTAACACAAAATTCGGCTCAACTATGTGTCCACCTTCTTCTTCAATCCGGATGATCATTTCTTCAATGTTTTCCACCAGGATGTAAATGGTCAGAAACGGTAGCTTGGCTTTTTGCAGGGTGAAAATCCCCCCACCCCAAAACTTAGCAGAACTTTCACCTGCGGGTAATTCGTAGATGCCGATGTCTTTATTGAGGTTAAATTTCCAAACGAACACTTTTTCGAAGAATTTCACAGACTTTTCCGCATCATGCGATGCCAATTCCCAAAAGCAGATCGGATTTTTCTGCATGGATTCCTCCAATGAATTTATTGAGCGCGAATGGTAATGTTTCCAATAACTGCAGAAATGTTGATTAAGGCACATCCCTGACCAATGAAGCCAGCTTTATGATTGGGTTCATTGGTTGTGTAACTAATCGAGGGGAATCCCGTTACGGTAACCACACCAATTGTTGTCGAAGCGTTAAATGCCATGCAAACATTCGATGGTAGAGACAGTAAGATATTGCCATTAACAGTCTGCAATATAGCCGATTCACCTACATCAAGCGTGGTTAACGCACAATCGATCGATCCGTTTACACTCTGCCCTATGAGACCTCCTTGAAGGCTTTCAACAGTGATACTCCCATTCACAGTATGTAAATTAGCTCCGGCAAGCATACTGTTCAGGATGATCGATCCATTGACAGTACTAAGATCCGTGTAGATGGATCCCGGTCCGGTGATGTCAAAATCAGCACGGTAGTTATGATCACCAGTCCCAGGCATGTCTGCTGCCAGATATAAATGATCGCCTGAGGTGCTATCTGTGACCACAACACTATCAATACACGCCTCCGCTTCGATCTGATCCTCGCCAGTGCAACTTCCGGTGATCTCTGCAATGATGGTATCACCGAAAATGGCGTAAAATGTTATCTCACCGTTCACGGTTTCCGCGGTCATTTCATTGATACCAATTGCCGACCATCCGCGAGTTTCGACATCTTCAAGCAAATATTCGTCTGATCCATTATCATCCGAATCACACCCCAAAAACAATGCAACAACCAATAAAAAAAAGATGAATCGCTGCATTTTGTTCCTCCTTATTTCGGTTTTGGAGTTTTTAGCTCGGTAGTCAGTTTGTTTCCGAATTCTTTTTAACCCGAGCTGCCAAGTCGTTTTCGTGCTCAATCAGTAATTCTTGAATCTTTTAAGAAATAGAATATGTTGAATGTAATATATTTCTCGGAAAATAGCAATATGAATCTTTATAATAGTATATAACAAGAAACGAAGCCATTATGCTGGACTTTCGCAGATGCGAAATTTAATTATCCTATTTAAGAAACAACATTTTCCTACACTCCAAACCATTTCCGGTTTGGATTCGTAAAATATAATTTCCCGTACTAACAGGGTGGTTATTCCGATCTGTCGCGTTCCACATTGTAGAATGAGGACCATGAGGCTGATCGCGATCGATTAAGGTGGTTACTTCCTGACCGAGGATATCAAAAATCTGCAAAAGGACGTGTGTGGGATATTTAAGATGGTAACTGATAGTAGTGCTGCTGTTAAAGGGATTGGGGTAGTTTTGGTGTAGGGTGAATGATAGGGGTTGTGGTTCGGATTGGGGGTTGACGGCAAGTACAGTTTGAGCAGCGGCGGTTTGCAGGAATATGGCATCTTCAATAGATAAGCCAGCGGTATATTCAAGTCCGATTGGGCTGGATTGGAAAAAGACAGCGTAAAACACGCATGCAGCGAGATAAGAGCCGCGAACTGTGGGATGGCTGTTGTCGCCCTCCCATAGATCAACGGTGGAATCCATGGTGACAGCAGTTGCCCAGGCATTACCCACCGGGCACATTATAGCCGACAACTCATCAGCGATTTGAGTATAGGCAGTGCTTAAGGAATCCTGCATATGGAAGAAATCTACGAATACCGGGCTGGAATACCCACCGATGGTCTGCTGCCCGCCGTTTTTACGTCCCCAGGTCATGAAGAAGGCGGTGTTCTGGTTGTGGCGTGTGATGAGGGAATCCAAGACACGAGCCGCGGGATACATACTGTTGTAACGCCAGTAGTCGATGGTGGGGATTTGGCTTTGTTCCTGGAGTACCACGTAATCCCAAGTGCCCAAATTTATTCGTTCCAGGCTGGCAGGATTGGTGCTGTGACCTTCCAGGGTGTACCCACCTGGAGTATTCATGTCGGTTATTACCGGTTCTCCACCAGATCGTGCCAAATCCTCAAACATCTGGGGCATGCCGTTGAAATAGGTGTAGCTATTGCCCAAGAAAAGGACATGAAGAGTGTCCTGGGCATGTAACACTCCGGTAAATGCCACTAATATGACGGCTAAACGCAGCACAATGTTTTTACAATTTGCCAATTTCAGAAACCTCGTTCCTTTACCAAATGCTCTAATTTGACTTTTAGATTAGCTGGTGAAATTTTTTCGAATACGATTTTTATGCAATCATTGAAACATGCGAATTTTGCCATGCTATCGGCAAATGCGGGAAGGAATTTATCATATTCTTTAAATTTTGCTTCAAACAGCAAATTGCGAACAATCATGGTTTTCGTTTTTCGATCCGCTTTCGGATCAAGCCGACCTACAAGCTGTTCCTCCCATAAAATCGGCAACACGTAGTAGCCGTAAATTCTTTTTACAGGGGGTGTATAACATTCCAAGGTATATTCAAATCCAAACAGGCGCTTTATCCTATTGCGCTGGATAATTAAATTGTCGAACGGTGAAAGTAGTAACACTTTGTTTGTCAACCGATTAAGCTTTGCCGATTTCTCGATAGTTTCCGGAAATGCGTAATTGTCTTTGTTTTCCAGTCCTTCAATTTCAACACGGATTACTTCCCCTGATTCCACCAGATCCTTGAGTGATTTTGAAATCACCTCTTTACCAGCGGCATCGATGTGGTCACGAATCTCCTTTTCGGTAGCCACGCCAAGCGCTGACAATGCACGACGCACCAGAAACCGACCAAGTTCGTCCGAGTCCGGGACGCTAGTATCGATCCCAACCGGAAGCACCCGTTCGGTCAGATCGAACACTTTCTGATTGTTGCGACGCTCTGATATCATCAATTCACCTTTCCAAACCAATAATGACAAAGCGGCTCTGGCGGGTTTCGGATTCCACATGGGTTTACGTTCCGATTTCGGGGCGGACTCAAAATCCTTGGAACTCAACGGGCCTTCGTTGCGAATGCGCTCCATCGCAGGCTCCATCAATTGCCCGTATTTGTCCATCATCTGCTTTTCCCATTTAGAATGGGGATTTTCATATTCACGCATGCGTAGCAGGTAATATCGATAATCGGACATGGGCAAATAGGAGTGAGCGTGTCCCCAATATTCGAACACCCGACGGTCCTTTGCCTGCAGTTCATGCAGCATATCCGGATGATAGTCCGGTCGCCGAATCCACAGAGTGTGATGGTGCGCTCGCTCGATGACATTTATGGTGTCAATTTGCACATAGCCCAGCGTTTCGATGGTTTGAGCCACACCTTCTTTTCCATTTGGAAGCTCGGTTTCCTCATCAAGCAATTGGCAATGTAAAGCCAGTCTGCGGACTATTTCCAGAGATATTTGATGTTTTTTCATAGTTAATATGTCAAGATCACTGGGATCCTGACCGACTCCTGGATTCCTGTTTCCGCAGAAACGATAATTTAGAGTTGACTAATTCTAAGAACTTTCGCTCCTCTGATTTTGCTGGCTTTTAGCTCGTACAAGGCTTGGTTTGCATCCTCTAAGGCATATTCCTGGGTTTCCGGTTTGATGCCAATTTCTGCCGCTAACTGCAGGAATTCGCGGACATCCTGGCGTGCTACATTGGCGACGCTTTTAATTTCCTTTTCTTCCCAAAGATGCGTAGGATAATCTAACTTCAACAGGTAATCCTTGTCAATTTCCTCCTTTCGAATAGCGTTGATCACCAACCTCCCGCCCGGTTCCAAATTTCGCATCGCCTCCACCATTGGTTTCCATACTGGTGTGGTGTCGATGATGCTATCCAGCTTTTCCGGTGATTGCTCTGTAGTATCCTCTGCCCAAGCAGCACCCAACTCCAAGGCGAATTTTCTCTCTTCTGCACTCCGGGCGAATACGAAAACTTTCGTATTGGGATATTTGTGATTGACCATTTTCAAGACCAAGTGCGCTGATGCACCGAATCCGGTTAAACCAAGATTCTGCCCGTCACTTAGATTAGTCAATCTCAACGATCGGTATCCAATAGCGCCGGCACACAACAACGGTGCTGCCTCGGTGTCGGAAAATTGGTCAGGAATAGGATGCGCGAAATCCGCCGGTACTGTCATATATTCTGCATATCCGCCGTTGGTATCCCTGCCGGTAGCTTTGAAATCAGGACATAGGTTTTCATTTTCATTCATACAGTGTTTGCACCTCCCGCATGCAGAAAAAATCCAAGCCACTCCCACCCTATCCCCCACTTTCAAGGTCTGCACCTTGTTACCAGTTTTTTCCACTCGACCGACCACTTGATGTCCAAGCACTACTGGAAGCTCCGGTGGCGGCGTCCTGCCTTCGATTTCGTCCAATTCGGTATGACATACTCCGCAGGTTAGAACCTTCAACAGCACTTCATTTTCACCGGGCACTGGAATCGATATATCTACTAATTCCAGAGGATGCCTATTCTCCCGGACATCGCAGAGGTTGTTTAACATCATCGCTTTCATTTGAAATTCACCAATTGTATTTTGAATTAACGTTGAAGTATTAACGATCGTTTACTAATACAGGGAATTTTGCCATTTTCAAGCCTTAGATGACATCCACCTCATACGCTTTATCGACTCGCCTTCCAATGTCAAATACTCGGGATATAAGCCGCAAGTCAAGCAGGAATGGATCGGATACACATAAGCGATATCACCAATTTTCGTGTTGAATAAAAGCTGGTCGTTTGCTCGCACTATGCCGTATTCCTGTGATAGAGAAATAATTGGAGCATAGTAATTGACCTTACCGAATATTTTTGATTTACCAGACGATAAATAACCGAAAACCTCATTACCATTGCTATCAAGAATTCGTTCTTTGCCGAAATGGATAGCACCGCCGTATAAGACTATTTCCTTTCTCTGAGCGTATGTACCGATAACAGGACACGCAACCACCACTGCAATGTCATCTTCAGAACATACACCGGTCGATGTTTGCATGACATCGTAAAACACAAAGTTTCCCGGTCGGATTTCATCGGCGCCGGTGAAATCATCCACTACGCTGCATGATGGCGTGTCACCGATAGAAATCGTGCAGTTTTCGATACCACCGGGAATTAAAGATTCCTTCACCTGCAGCATGCGGGACATGGATTCGTGGTGGGATCGTTGAATGCCATCCGGTGTGTGTTCATGGTAGGTCAGACCGTTATGAGTCAGGATTCCTGCGAAATTCAGTTTGGAGGATTCTTGTATCTTATTAGTTAACGAAACCACGTGATCCACTTTGTCCCAGGGAATCCCGGTACGTGCGTAACCGGTATCAATCTTGATCCAAACCTTGACTTGGGAATTCAGATTCGCTTCCAGCGCATCGACTGCGTCATCAGAATCCACCAACACCCCAAGATTAATCGTATCAGCCAGTTGCGAAATTATCGGCAGTTCCAGGATATTTACAGAAGTGGCGATGGTGATATCCGACCAGCCGTTTTCAGCGAAATACTGTGCCATGTCCACCGATGACACGGTACATGCCGTAATCCCAATATCCATGAACCAGCGACCGATTTCCGCCGATTGATGGGTTTTGAAATGCGGACGAAAAAAAACATCGGATTTCTTGGCTTTATCAGCCATCCTCGCGATATTCTTCAATACCCGCTGCTTATCGAGGATTAGTGTTGGCTTTGTGATCTGATAATTATTGCTCATTTAACAATCATAAAATTGTCATTGAGGTTCCCAAAGGAATTGGTCGAAATCGATTCCACCATTGAGAGTAAACATCACCCCTTCCTTTTCCAGTAATTCCTTTTGTCCCTCGTATCCATACCCCCGTTTCAAGGAAATCTGCCCTTTTCCATTGACCACCCGATGCCAGGGGAGTTTTTCCTTTCGCGATGATGTATGTAACGCTCTAACTACCTGCCGAGCCGCTCGGGGACTGCCCGCCATTGCCGCAATCTGCCCATAAGTCGCCACTTTTCCTTTCGGAATTTTCTTGATAACAGAGATCACTCTCTGATGAAATGTAGATTCCATGGTAATATCATCATATTGATGTCACACAAAAAGACTCTACTATGCTTTTCCAATCGATTCCCGGATTTTCATCAGTCGCGGACGGCTTTCAAACGGCATCAGACACACCCGGTATTCCTCTTCAGGTACCTCGCCGAACTTCTCCGCGAATTCCTCCCGACTGCTCATATAAGGTTCCAGCTTTTCGCAGATGAATGCATCACAATGTGCACAGGTTTCAACACCCTTTTCTTCAGCGCAAAGCCTGACCGGACACTTCTCAGCAAGTCCGATGCCTTCCAAACAACCACTACATTTCGCTTGTTCGACAGTAAATCCCTCTAATCCAAAAAATTTCTTCCACCCATCAATTATCATCTGCTTTGCAGCGATATCATCGCCACTTACCGCACACAAATCACACCTAAAACCGCATCGACCCAATATTTCTGCCATGGCTCAATCCTCCTTTACGATAGGCTAATTATTTGCTTTTCCTCCTCTGAACAACATTCCTCTACTGAAGATTACTTTAATCGGTTTAATGATTTGCATCCCAACTGATTCAGCATCCTCCAAGATTTGTCCAAATTGTGTTTCCTTCACCTGATGGTTTGGTTCGATCAGCATAAAACGAGCATCCGGTTTCAGTAATTCTGCTACTTGCTTAAGAAATCTTTGCCGGTCGGGGACTTCATGCACCACATAAAACGCAAGGGCAAAATCCACCTGAGTGTTAGGCAGCGCAATGTCATCTTCCTGGCATTGATGGAGTTTGATCCTATCCAACACTCCCTTTTTCTCTGCAAATTCACGGGTGATGGAAAGCATCTCTTTCTGCAAATCCATCGCGATCACCTGTCCGTTTTCCCTTACCATTTTTGCCAGAGCCACCGCGAAAAATCCACCACCGCAGCCCAGATCGATCACGATGTCGCCTGGCTTTACATAATCCCCCATGATTTTCATGGGATTCTGGATTATTTTGCGGAGCGGGCTATTCAACCATTTCACCACCGACGGCGGACATACATGTCCCATCGCTTTATCAGCCACCTAAACCTCCCAAAATTCTTTTCGGATAATTGGTCAATTAAAAGGAATGTAAAACAAGCGCAAAGTTTTATGTTGCAACAGTTTATATTGGCAAGAAATAATTGCAGAGAAATGAATGCAGAATATCAATGGACACAGACGTCTCAGGATTTGTGCCCCTGAGACGATTCGAACGTCCGACAAGCGGTTTAGGAAACCGCTGCTCTATCCTACTGAGCTACAGGGGCAATAGATTTGGCAAGTTTAAAGTTAACAAGTCATTTCGCGGCATCAGGTGAGGGCATCTTACACCACTAAATAAATCTCAGTAGTTTACAGTAGGGGCGTTCGATTGAACGCCCCTACTGGTTAATTCATGGGTTAGAAGCGACCGCCACCGCCACGATCTTCTCGGGGACGGGCTTCGTTGACGCGCAGTTCGCGTCCTTTAACTTCTTTGCCGTTCAAGGTTTCTATAGCGGTTTTAGCTTCGGTCTGCTCGGACATTTCCACAAACCCAAAACCGCGGGATTTACCAGTGAATCGGTCTTTGACTACTAAAGCGGAATCGACGGCGCCGAATTCCTCAAACTCTGCCTTAAGATCGTCATCGTTGACGTCGAAAGACAAGTTTCCTACATAAATGTTCATCAGATCTCCTTACATTGAATACATTTCGGAACACCCGAAATGTTCGCCTTCCAACTTGCGGACAAAGGACATTTCCCCAACGGCGACCTTGGGAAAACTGCTACCATCTCTTATATCCGTTCTACAATAATTCGAGCGATTGTTTTTAATACTCGCTCATTAGAAACGACGTCCGCCTCCGCGACGATCGTCACGAGGGCGTGCTTCGTTGACCTTAAGGTTCTTGCCCTTAAGATCGCTGCCGTCCAGACCGCTGATGGCGGCTTGGGCTTCTTCATTCGTCGGCATTTCGACGAATCCAAAGCCGCGGGACCGGCCGCTGAATTTGTCCATGATCACCGTAGCGGATTCCACTGCACCAAAAGCCTCAAAGGCTTGGCGCAGGTCATCGTCGGTGACTTCAAACGACAAATCGCCTACATAGATGTTCACTATGATCTCCTTTGTGTGAACATTTCTCCGAACTATCCGGAGTCTTCGCCAACCATTTTCCGGATACAAGACATTTTACCCATCGGCGCCATAGGGAAAACTGCTACCATCACTGATATCCGTCATTACAATTCGAGCGATTGTTTTTAATACTCGCTCATTAGAAGCGACGTCCACCACCGCGATCGGTGCGAGGGCGTGCTTCGTTGACCTTAAGGTTCCTTCCCTTAAGATCAACGCCGTCCAGACCGCTGATAGCGGCTTTAGCTTCGTCATTCGTCGGCATTTCGACGAATCCGAAACCACGGGACCGGCCGCTGAATTTGTCCATGACCACCGTGGCGGAGTCGACTTGACCAAATTCCGCAAAGGCTTGGCGCAGATCTTCGTCTGCTACCTCAAAAGACAAATTTCCTACATAGATGTTCACGATAATCTCCTTAGTGTGAACATTCTCCGAACTATCCGGAGTCTTCGCCAACCATTTTCCGGATACAAGACATTTTACCCATCGGCGCCATAGGGAAAACTGCTACCATCACGATATCCGTCATACAATAATTCGAGCGATTGTATTTTAATACTCGCTCATTAGAAGCGTTTTCCGCCTCCGCGACGATCGTCACGAGGGCGTGCTTCATTGACCTTAAGGTTCCTGCCCTTAAGATCGCTGCCGTCCAGACCGCTGATGGCGGCATTAGCTTCATCACTCGTCGACATTTCGACGAAACCGAAACCACGGGACCGACCGCTGAATTTGTCCATGACCACAGAGGCAGATTCCACTGCACCAAAAGCCTCGAAGGCTTGGCGCAGATCATCTTCACTGACTTCAAAAGACAAATTGCCTACATAGATGTTCACTATGATCTCCTTTATGTGAACATTTCTCCGAACTATCCGGAGTCTTCGCCAACCATTTTCCGGACAAAGGACGTTTTACCCATCGGCGATCTTGGGAAAACTGCTACCATCACAAATATCCGTCGTTCAATTGTGTTCTCTTAAAAAACCTCCTCTAAAAACATATTTTTGATCATATCAATATAAACTTATTAATATACACATAATTTCCGGTATTTCCAAGCATTTATGTTGATTTAATAACAACCACTTTCCCATATGATTTTAGATAATTAACGACTTTAAACAATCGACCCCAGGAAAACTGCTACCATCTCATATATCCGCCGTTCAATTGTGTTGCCTGTCTAGTCTTTCTCCTTCTTGTTGTCTATATTTGATATAGGGCAACCAAGCCACTCGTTACATTTCTCTATTATTGATAAAGAACAAGCAGAAGTTGTAGATAGGACAAGCTCAAACCTAAGTTCTTCATACTTTGAGAAATTGGATATTAATAGAGGTTCAAATTGTTCCAATACATCCATTGGATGTACATTTCTTGAATACAATCGATACACACCATCATAGAGGTCTTTGTTATTTGTATCATTAGCTGCATCAGCTAATGGTTTGCGTAAATACCCATATTTTCGTACTTTCTTAAACTGTTCTATATCCGAATATCGTTCTCTTATTTCACTTGTTGCTGATTGCCATTCCGTCTTATCAATCTTAAATCCACGAAATTCATAATTCATCGCATTTAATGCTTTAGCTTTATTTAAAATAATTCCATCTCTCATCAACAATGTCGCTTCCTGAGGATCCTTTTTCGCATCCCCAATGAATTGATCAAGAACAATCTTCGTCTCTAAAAGTGACCTCACTAATATTTGAGCTTCTTCCTCATATCCGCTTTTCACTAAAACTTCTATTGCCTTTGTAATCCTTATAGATTTTCGAAGAAAAGCATATATTATTTTATTCTCGGCTTTTGATAGGTAAGCTTGAAAAATATCAACCAAACTGTCGCCATAAACTAAACATCCATTGATCTCGGACATATAATTTTGGAAATTATCCATCAGATTCCTTCATTACAACAAATCTTCTGATTGATAATGGATTAATACATGTAGTGGATATTGGGAAATTTTCTCTCGACCGTTCAGGAAATCCAATTCCACCAGAAATGCTATGCCAACGATATTACCGCCCAACTTCTCCACCATCCGGCAGGAAGCCGCCATAGTACCGCCAGTAGCCAATAAATCATCTACCATTAATATGTTTTCATCAGGGGAAATCGCATCACGGTGGATGGCAACCGTATCGGTGCCATATTCCAACGCGTAGCTTTGTTCGATGGTTTCGGCAGGTAACTTGCCCGGCTTGCGTACAGGCACCAACCCAGCGTTCATTCGATATGCCATAGCCGATGCCAATAAAAACCCTCGCGCTTCAATCCCAACCACCTTATGTACGCCCTTATTCAGAAAAGGTTCCATTAAATCGTCAATCGCTTCCCGATAGCGTTCGGGATCTTTCAATAACGTGGTAATATCTTTGAATCCAATTCCCGGTTTTGGAAAGTCCGGTACGTGTCGAATTGATTTCCGTAGTGCCTCACTTACCATTTAAGCTCAAATCCTTTATACTCGAATGTTGGTTTCTCCCAGGTGATTTCCAAATCCTTGACCGTTGCGGAGCGCGGTCCTATTGCTAATTTCTTTAGCAACTCTTCCACCAGTCCGCGTTCCCCTTCCGCCCAAACTTCCACCGTGCCGTCGAGCCGGTTCTGCACCCAGCCTGTCAGTCCCAGTGCATGGGCTTCCTCTATAGTATAATAACGGTAACTGACCCCCTGAACTCTACCATGTACAATAATATGCGCAGCAGCGTCCATGTTGGAATCCTATATCCAATGATATTCGCAGTCAGTGATGTTGTCAGGATCACAGGGATCCTGACCTACTCAAGCTGTCGAGTGGGGAGACTCAACAGCACAACTAATCCGTCAGGTGGGGACACCTGACGGCACAAAATCACTATTACGGCGAAATGCGATACATCATTCGGGGAAACGGGACAGCTTCCCTCAAGTGCTTCAATTTGCAGATCCAGCTAACCAGCCGTTCCAAACCCATCCCAAATCCGGACATGGGTACCGCGCCAAACCTACGGATGTCCAAGTACCACTCAAAGGCTTCCATGGGAAGGTTGTGCGCATTGATTTTCTCGATCATTTTATCGAGATCATCTTCCCGCTGGCTGCCGCCAATAAGTTCACCGTATCCTTCCGGCGCCAACATATCGGTTCCTAATACCAATCGCTCGTCTTCCGGATCGGTTTTCATATAAAAAGCTTTGACTTCCTTGGGGTAACGATGGATAAACACCGGTTTGTCGAAATGTTCGGAAACTGCGGTCTCTTCCGGCGACCCATAGTCATCCCCAAATTCCAAATCGAATCCCTTTTCCTTCATCAGATCTATCGCCTCGGCATAGGTAATCCGAGGGAAGGGCTTTTTCACATTTTCCAGTACGGTAGTATCCCGTTCCAGGATTTTCAGTTCTTCCTGACGGCGATCCAGCACCCGTTCGATGATGTAACAGGTGAAATCTTCCGCCAATTCCATCAACTCGTCAAATTCCATATAGGCGATTTCCGGCTCGATCTGCCAGAATTCGGTTAGATGACGCCGGGTTTTCGATTTCTCCGCCCGGAAAGTAGGACCGAAACAGTACACCTTCCCGAAAGCTGCCGCAGTGGCTTCGTTGTACAACTGCCCGGACTGCGACAGATATGCTTTCCCTTTGAAGTATTCGGTCTCGAACAAGGTAGTGGTGCCTTCCACCGCCGATGGCGTAAATATCGGCGCATCCATTAGGATGAATCCGTTGGAATCGAAGAATTCCCTGATGGCATAAGTAGCTTCGTGCCGGATTCGCATGATAGCAAACTGTCGACGGGACCGGAGCCATAAATGCCGATGATCGAGCAGGAAGGCATCGGAATGTTCCTTGGGAGTGATAGGGTAATCTTTAGCATGCCCAACCACTTCCAGTGTCTGAATTTGCAATTCACAACCACCCGGTGCCCGGGCATCTTCATGTACCAACCCGGTGACCCTGATTGAGGTTTCCTGAGTCAAGGTATCAATCACTTCAAAGGTTTCATCCCCTACATCCGTTTTGGACGCCACACACTGCACGATACCGGTGCCATCGCGAAGTAATAGGAATCGTATCTTCCCGGATGATCGGGAGTTGTACAGCCACCCTTCAAGTTTTACTTCTTGTTTGTTATGTTCCGACAGAGAATCAATATATGCTTTAGGGATCACGAATTACCTCACAAAACAGGTCACAGTTATTCCATTGACGGCATTTTGTACACGACAATTTCCGGACCATTAATCCACCATTTCTGAGGGCTGATCCGATACACCCTTTCCCCGACACGATCCAGTTCGCTATAGAATTTCCGCCACTTCGCAGTATATTTGGGGTAGAAACGGCGTGGGTTAGGATGGGTAAAAAAATGCTTAAAATAACTGGACGTTATAATATATTCCGCTCCATCCATAATTCTATCATTTACCGATGGGACACTGGATGACTCAATATCACCCTGCCTTATATCCAGAACCGGTTTGATAGGTGTCAGCCGATAACCTTCTTGAATCTGATCGCTGAAGTACTTGTGAAACAAAGGGATCAGGTGAGGTTTATGCTGGTTTAGCCACTTCATCCTATGTTCAAATTCTTTAAGCGGGGGATCATAGAAATCCACCTGGATATTACTTCCTACCGGGATATTGGTTTCCACCCATTCTTTTGCGATCAACCTGGTGTCCGGAAGGGTTTTGGAGTAAGCATACTCCACGGACATCCACAAAGACGGCAGGGCAAATAACACAGCAACAGTCACAACAGCCCACTGGGGACCCCGAGATTTCCTGAAGACGTCCCAAAGCAATTTCGAACCTAATATTGCCAGGGGCGCTACTATGATCACCATATGGCGGATGCCCCGAATGCTGTAAGATTCCATGTAGAAATAAAATGCTAACAGCCAGATCACCAGCATCATTTCTACCAACCTATGCCGCCGGATGGCATATAGTATACCGGCAGCACCTAAAACAAACACCAGCCACCCGACACCTAGTACTACTGATCCTGAAATCAGAGGCTCATCAAATTGTGGCGTCGGTGAAAAAATATAGCCGCCGAAGCTATTGGTGTAGGCAAGGGTTCCGGATTTTGACACATCAGTCATGGACTGAAAAGTGTCACTGATAATATCCCATCGAAACACCAGAGCTGGAAAAATCGCCACCAATACTATTGAACCTAATATGAAACCCACTATAGTTGGTTTCAGACATCTCCACGATGTTATCGAAAGCTTCAAAGAACGAGTAGCACCCCAATACGCCAACGGAAACAACAGCAGCAACGGTAGCAGGTTCCACTTGGTATTCATAGCCAAAGCGAATAATATTGCTGCAACGATATATCGTTTTGGTTTAGGATCCTGCGCCACTAATATCAATGCCCAGATGGTTGCAAGACTCAACGCAACCGACAAGTTATTCGGATAAACATAGTGGGCTTGGAACACCGACAACAGCGCAACTCCGACCCACAAGCCTGCAGTGATCGCAATATTATTATCCCGGTACAACAACCGTGCAATCCGCATAGTCAGCCACACATTCAATACCGACAATCCCACCGAAGTCAATCGTCCCAGTATTAGTATTCCAGAATGACTGGAAAACCCGATAATGTACAATAACGATTTAGCTTCCGAAAAGGATGCGGTCTTGAATAAAGATTTTATCCCCTCGAATATGAAAAAGAACAAGCTGCATATCCCCATCACAATGTGATGCAAAGGCGGATAAGCATTGCCATTGTCAAATACAAAATACTACGGTGTGGTGATCAATGACTCGGGAAACAGGAAGTAATTCATTCCCGCTAACACATGCTCCTTTTCATCGCCCACCAGATAGTTCGGATATCCCCAGTTGAAACCCACTATCCCAAGCAAGAAGGTTATCCCAAGCACCAACCAAAACGTCCAATATCTCTTCAGCGGTTTCAATACTATCCTGTATTAATCCTCAACTTTCAAATCACGGGTCATCAAATCCTCCACTCCGGCTTTGGGATCCTTTCCGTGAAACAGCACTTGATATGTTTCCTCGGCGATTGGCATAGGGATATTCACGCGCCTTGATAGATCATACGCTGATTTCGTGGTTAATACTCCCTCAGCTACCATCACCATCTCATCCAAAATTTCCGACAGCTTCCTGCCGCGACCGATCTGTTCCCCCACATGCCGATTACGGCTAAATTTACTGTTGCAGGTTGTGATCAAATCCCCCATTCCCGACAATCCGGCAAACGTACTGCGATTACCGCCCAACGCCACCCCCAAACGGGTGATTTCCGCCAACCCGCGGGTTAGCAAAGCACCTTTCGTATTGTCGCCGTATCCCAATCCGTCACAGATTCCCGCAGCCAATGCAATCACGTTTTTCAACGCACCACCCAATTCCACACCCACAACATCCTGACTGGCATAGACTCGTAACGCGGGGGAAAAGAATGCTTGCTGCACCAGTTGTGCCGTTGACAGCTTTTGTGATGCTACTACTACCGTCGTGGGGATTTTATTACATACTTCTTTAGCTAAACTAGGACCGGAAAGTACCGCAATCCGGTCGTCAGACCAATGGGGACAAGTATCCTGGAAAATTTCCGATACCCGCAATAAGGTATCATTTTCAATGCCTTTGGTGGCGCTGACAACGATTGTGTGATTCAATGGGAATTCGCTCATTTGTTCCACCACGGAACGCACCACATGTGACGGTACCACCACCAGCCAGATATCTTTGTTTCGGCATGCATCTGCGAGATCAGAGGTGATTTTCAACGATTCCGGAAGGACGACATCCGGCAGAAATTCCCTATTTTCCCGATCTCGTTGCAGACGTTCTGCTGCATCAGGTCGAAATTCCCATAAAGTGACGTGATGCCCTAATCCAAGCAAGTGTAATGCCAATGTGGTGCCCCAGCTTCCCGCCCCCAACACACCTATTTGCATTATGGATGGTTTCGCCATTATCCGACCCGATTTTCCTCTCTGCTCAGTAACCGACCAATATTTCGCCGATGGGTGAACAAGATCAACAAAGGCAATACAATACTAAAAATCTGCAGATAAATATCCCGGAATCCGAAGCTGAACACTACAATCGGGAAACACACCGCAGCCACAATAGAGGATACCGACACATAACGGGTTATTGCCATCGCGATCCCCCATACTCCGATACAAACCAAAGTTGCGACGGGAGATACCGCTAAAACCACCCCGGCGCCAGTGCCCACGCCCTTCCCGCCTTTGAAATGCCCAAAAATCGTCCAGATGTGACCGGCGATGGCAAACAGTCCCAAGACTATCTTCACCAATACCAACGACACCGTTACTTGTCCCGATTGTACCAGCCAGGGACCTAAGAAAAATGCCGGGAAAAAGCCTTTAGCAACATCCACTAACAGTACCAAGATACCATATTTAATCCCCAGTACCCTGGTCACATTGGTAGCACCGGAACTTCCCGAACCGAATTCGCGGATATCTACTCCTTTGAGCATCCGAACTACCAGGATTCCGGTGGGGATCGACCCGATCACATAACACAGCATGCAGCCAAGAAGAAAAGCAATCACACGTCACTCGAGACTATTATACGATACTGTTTATACCTATGAGACATCTATAATTAGGCATTGACAATATTTCCAACAACGACCGGCAGCTCGCCCATGGATTTCGAAATATTCATCACTTGATCCATATCTGATGCACCACAACCCACCACAAATCCAATGCCCATGTTGAACACTCGCCGCAATTCGTCCTGGGAAATTTTTCCATGCTGCTGAATCAGGGAAAATATCGGTGACACTGTCCACGCCGACCAGTCAATTACCGCAGATAAACCTTCGGGAATAATGCGGTTGACATTCCCTTCCATTCCCCCGCCGGTGATATGCGCCATTCCCTTGATGGGAATTTTCTGCATAAGTTCTCTGATGATGCTAAGGTAAGAACGGTGAATCTGTAACAATTCGTTACCTATTGACCCCGGTAAACTAGGAACCATATCGTTCAGTTGAAATCCAGCATCTTCGAGCAGCGCCTTCCGCGCTAACGTATACCCATTGGTATGCAAACCATTGGACGGGAATCCTACCAATACATCACCATTTGTGAATTCCGACCCATCAATCAACTTTTTCTTATCCACGACCCCCACAATTGTCCCCACCAGATCGTAATCCTCTTTCCGGTACACGTCCGGCATTTCCGCCATTTCCCCGCCAATCAACACGCAGTCATTTTCCTTACAAGCAATTGCTACCCCCTTAACAATCTGTTCCACTACCTGCGAATCCATGGTTCCGATGCCAATGTAATCCAGGAAAAACAGCGGTACTGCTCCACAAGTCAGGATGTCATTGACACAATGGTTCACAATATCCTGCCCCACAGTATCATGAATTCCCGCCTGTACAGCCACTAAAAGCTTAGTTCCCACGCTGTCGGTGCTGGACACCAGGACCGGTTGTTCCAAACGGGAGAAATCCGGCGCAAAACATCCACCGAACTGCCCCCATTGCCCCAAAACCTGAGTATTAAAAGTACTTTTAACCCACTTGCCGATTTGCGATGACGCTCGACCGGCTTCCTCTAAATCCACGCCGGAATTCTTATAAGTGCTGCCATCAGGTTCTGAAGGTTTTTTATTTCTAAGTTCAGACATGATTTCCATTTAACTCAATTATCAATTACAGAGAACGCCCCGGAGGGCGTTTGTATGTGCCGAGGGCCGGAATCGAACCGGCATGAGCTAAAAGCCCGGCGGATTTTGAGTCCGCTGCGTCTACCAGTTTCACCACCCCGGCTACAGGAATATCTGCAGTGCGTTTGTCCTGGGAAAATTTAATGAAACAACGATACACGTTCAACTGACCAATTAAGGAGCACACTGCTCGGAACTTATTGTAATAATACAAAATGTTTCGCCAATTGTCAAGTAAAAAACCACTTAAATATAATAGGAAAAACCATAAGAGAATATCAACAATAGGATTTCGGATATAAAAAAACCACCAGGGTCATTGCGGAGCTTGATAAACGTGGGGGGCCATTTATCAAAGCAAGCGCTACCTGGTGGTAGTTAGTCCTCGTTTATATAATTAATATACAATCAATTTTTTGAAAAATCAAGCATTATTTTATTTTTTTTAATCTATCCAAATCACTTCAGCAGACCCCAGTCCAACGCTGATGTCAAGCTGTACGCAATCCTTTGAATCATCGTAACTTGGACTGACATATACATCATCTCTAATCTCACGAAAATCGTCAAAATCCACCGATGACAAGAAGGAACACTGGCAATTGATCTTCACCGGTAAACCCTTGGGCAGCCGTATCTCTAATTCCCCCAACCCGACTTCCATGGTCGCGCTGAAATTTTGAATCAAATCGCCACTGAAGTCCAACGTCGCTTTCCCCAGTCCTACTTCCAATTTCATCTTTCTTAACGATGCATTGCCGAGATGTTCGATGTTCAACTCACCAAGTCCCGCTTCTATATCCATTCTTTCCATTGAGATGGGATTTGGTGTATCGAAGGTGATGCTAACTTCCGCCATCCCAGCTTCCAACCTCAGATCTCTGACCTGCAAATGCGAAAGATCGAATTCCCCTACGCCTATGGCGATTTCCGCATTAATTTCCAATGGCAATCGATCGGTTAACTGCACATCCCATTTATGGGGATGTTGATTTTCTTTGTAATGCTTACTCTTGAAAAGATCGCCAAGACCACCGAAATCACCAATGTTTAACGTTTCCGAAGTTAGTTGCAAGAAACCCTGGTCGCCACGGATTTTATAAGACACTAACGGATCGAAATAGTCTTTATCATAGAGGATGTTGACATGGTATGCAACGTCGTCAGAGGCTCTTGCTACATTCAATTCAACCATGAATATTTCCATATCGACAATAATTTCTTTTTCCTCGGTGATCTGATCTAACACCGTCTTCTCTTGGGTTACGTATTTCTTTTTGGCAAATCCCAAAACTGCGGTTATTAACACAGCGCTTATGACTAACAGTGTGATTGACTTTTTCATGACACTTCCCAGCTTTATTTTATGCAAAATTAGTACTTTTCGATCTCTATGTCCCCGTGGGAGGTTTCCAGGTTGATTTCGGGACCTCCACCGTTAATATCGCCAGTCGCAACTCGTGTGTCCGAATCTTCCGTCCGTACACTCAAAGGGAAGTCCGACTCGATATCTTGCGAACTATGTTTGCTCCAGTGACGAATCTTCGCTTCCACCGATCCTTTATAGTTCCTGGGCAGCGAACATTTGATATCACCGGCTGAGGTTTCCAATTCGATGGCGTAAAATTCGCTGGTTTTCTTGATTTTCACCTGAATATCACCATGCGATGTGGCTATGTCAAGTTCTCCTGAAACTTCTTCCAAAACGATATCCCCATGCGACGTGGCAGCCTCAATGGAAGCTCCTTCGATGTCTTCACCTTCGATGTCGCCATTTGAGGTTGCAACTTCTACAGTTCCTCTGACATTAGAAAGTACGATATCTCCGGATGAAGTCGCAAGTTCTAAGTTCGCTTGAATATCTTCCGCTTCAATGCTGCCACCGGATGTGGCTGCTTCAACCGACTGATCACCGGTCACGGTGGAAATCACGATATCCCCACCGGAAGTTGCTAATTCAGCACCGCCATCCAAATCCTCCAATTCAATATCCCCACCGGAGGTTGCACCGGAGACACTACCATTTACATCAGTCAATTCAATATCCCCACCGGAAGTATGCACGTTGATATTCGGACCGGATTCAGTGACACTGATGTCACCTCCTGACGTGCTGGCTTCCAAATCACCCGACATGTTATCCACATCAATATCACCCCCGGAAGTGGTCGCTTCAACTTTTCCGGTGATGGTCCCCAGCTCGATGTCACCCCCGGAAGTGGTCATGTCAATGGTTCCTTTTACATTTTCTATATCCATATCACCACCGGAAGTAGCGATTTCTACATTGAAAGTCTCTGGGATTTGGAAACTCAATGATCCCCCTTTGTATTTTCGCTTAATATCCGGAGACTTAAAAGTGAAATCATCCCCCGATTTCTTTGACTCAATCTTGTATTTCGAGTAATATTCCCGAGCCTCGGCTTCATCATCTACCGCCAAGACAATCCGTTCAACCATAATCAGCTTACCGCCGGATCCTCCTTTAACGGTCACATCCATCGCTTCCACTTCTACTTCCATAGAACCCCCATCTTTCGCATCCCATTGGAACTGCGATTCGCAAATCGCCCGACCCCGTTCCCAAGTGATCTTATCCTGTCCGTACGCCGACAGTACGCTGCCAAGTAATGTCAAAACCATGGCAGCGGTTACGATGATTCGAAATGCCTTCATCACGATTCTCCTTTAAAATATTCAGTGCTAAAGTAACTGTTTTATTACAATTATCTACTTATCAACTGTTTTGAACTGACTCCAATGCATCTTTAGCAAAATGACGGATGCCCTCATGTTCGTCACTGGAAGCGATAAATCTAAGCGTTTCCATCACTTCCTTTTCTTCAGCCACCGGTGTTAACGCTTTGATCGCCTCCATACGAATGCCGTCATTGGTATCGTTCCATAATGCATAGAGGTATACATCGCGCAAAGCCGGTCGGATCGGACGAATAGTTAAACTTTTTATCGCCCGCATCCTAATACCCGGGTTCGGATCATTCCTTAAAGCATACATCAGCGCGTCCTGTGCCAGTCTGTCACCTTCCAGATTCGCCAATTCAGATACCGATTCCAACCGATGGCTTTCATTCTGGTCGTATTTCACCATGTACGCCAAAATTTGCGGAAGCCCCCAACCAGCCTTTTGCACATCGACCGGTAAACCGGAAGACTTGGATTGCATCGCCTTTAGAATTTTAGCGGGAATAGCATGTGTCGCCACCTCTATTGTTCCGGGTTGGATTTTTCTCAACATGTTACCCATGTAAATCCCAGCCCCGAAAACCACCACCGCCATCGCTACACCGAACGCCAACTTCCATGTTCCCCGAGTACCAATCCATTGAAATAGGGGACCCTTTTCTTCACGAATCCTTATACGACGAATTGCGTTTTGACGAACTTCAGCGATCTCATCCTTACTCGGGAGATCCACCCCGTTCTTTACCCAAAGTTCCCCTATCTGCTGCATTTCACTATACCACTTCCGGCATTCATCACAGCCTTCAATATGCGTCTTAACTTCGGGTTCATGCGATTCTAACTGGGGAATTTCAATCAATATTTCCCGAATCTTCTGGCAGTTTTTCTTCATTTTCTCCCTATTTCCTACTACATTCTGTTCTTTTTATTCAAAATTTTAAGAATTTTCGTTGTCTATTCAATATTATTCCATTGTTGTCTATATTAGACATCATTTGAAGTAGTTTCTTAATTCATTTTGTAATCTCCCCATAGCACGGAATAAATAGCGCTTTACTGTTCCCAAAGAACATTCCATAGTCTCCGCTACTTCCTGAATTGTCATTCCCCCATCATATTTCAACGTCACAGCCATTTGCTGCCTTTCGGGAAGCCTTCCTATTGCCAACCTAAGCAATTTTCTGGATTCGTCTTCCAAAACTCCATTATCTGCAGAACTATGATCGGGAATATTCCGAAATAACTGATCTTCTTTATCTTGCGATATTTCCTTCTCTACCCTTCTCATTCTATGTTTTCTCATCCTTAAGTATTTATGAACCATGATTTTCGTCGCCCATGTGGTAAAACTGGCTTCTCCGCGAAATGATTTCATTGACTTATGGACTTGAATGATGCCCTCCTGGAAGGCATCCAGTGCATCTTCTTTATTTCCAAGCATTGACACCGCAAGTCTAATCCATCGATCTTCATGTTCTTCCACCAATAATTCAAAGGATTTCAGATCTTTAGGTGCTATTTTCGTTGCTACTTTTTGATTCATACCTTTCCTTAAGCACCCTTTTTTGGTGCCTTCTACTTTAATAGAGACTTTCTTTTACCGGTTGGTTGTCATAAAACCAAATTTATTTTGATTTCGACTAAAATAGATTTAAAAAAGGATGTAGATGTCAAGAGAAGTAAGACTGATATCAAAAAATGGGAATAGTGTATGACGTGAAGAAAATATAAGTTAATTATTTTGATTATTATATGATATTACAGGGGATAGTATATAATAAAAGCTCGGTTAAATGCTCGGTTAAATGCTCGCTATTATGGCGATAAAATATAGATAACACTTCTACCTCTATCCCCAATCCGCAGCAATTTACCCTTTTTGGTTAAATCTTGTAAATCCATATATGCTTGGTACCTGCCGACCTTAAATTTTTGCACATAGATTCTAGTGGATATTTCATCATATTTGGCGACATAGCGCAGTGCTTTTTTCTGACGTTGATTCAATGAAGGGGGCGTGGGAGGCGGTAAGTACTTTTCATACGTCACATATTTATCAATAAATGTTTGTAGAAAATCACTAATTCCGACTAAGTGATACAGAATCCACTGATTCCAACGCGGTCTGGCGCGTTTAAGAAAACTCCGGTTTGGCAGCTCATAATCATCTAACAGCTTGTAATATAGATCTCTGTCTTCTGCATATATCCGTTCATAGGGTAAAACCTGCCGCCAGGGATAATCTTTAGACAGCAGCAATTTCCGCATGAATAGCCGGGCAACTTTACCATTATCCAGGTTGAAAGGACGCAACGCCATGATATGATGATGGCTAATTGCTGCAATAATAAAGGGATTGATTCTCACTTTTCTTGCATAACTAAGCCAGTCAAAATACGCCTCAAAATGCGTGAGTAAAGAATTACCGGCTGGTGGTATGTACTTTATCTTTTCCTCATTATTCACCAATTTTGAGACAGCAAATGGTCCTATGCGTAGCTGTGTTTCATTTTGGGTATTTTTTAATTTGCCATTAATTCCAAATCTCAGTTCCGCATGGATTCCTTTTAAGTCTGATAGAGAAAGTTTCTTTGGTGATGATTGTTTGTAAAGGAGATCGAGTATAGTCGCATAATTCTGGATTTTCCTCACAGTTTCAATTGAAATCCCGCCGGGTGGATCATTGCGCAAACAGGCAATGATATCATCCTTTTTCAGCGACCAGGTTTGGATTCGACAGGCGGCAAGCACGATCTCCAGTCGATCATCACTCCAAGAATTTCTAAGAAAATGATGAATTTGCTTTTGATTACGCAGCGTGTCTTCTGCTTTGCCAATGGTCTTTACCAGTCGGGAGATATCTCCACTTACCTCAAAAGTGGGATCAAATTCTATAATCTTAGGTAAAAAACTTTCGGTATGCATTTTCAAATCCATCTTTTCCGCATGCTAATACCAATGCTAACGGACATTTTTCTTGTGCTAAGCTGACAATTTCAGCCATAATTTCCCGGATTTCCCACTGAGCCGATTTATCCATACGCAACCGCGCCATGTGGTATAGTTCCCTTCCATTTACGTGCAACACCAGCCTTCGCCGATGGGCATTGGTTAGTACATATTCTGCTGTAGTTGGATATTTGTTTAGAAGCTTCTGGTGTAGCGATTCTGTTTTACGGATCGTTTTCAAAAACGTATCTTCCATTCCCACAGTGGATATTGACAACGGAATGGTGACACTTAAATTCGGATCATATGGTTTAAGTATTTGGCAGCTCATGCGATGGCGTTTCAACTGGGCATAGGCGGATGCGCTGAGTATTACTTCAAAATCGAAATCCAACATCTCGAATTCCCGCCATACCGGATCATGTACGGTAACACCTTTCATGGCATCGCGGAACAATGATTTCCGTTTTTCGTCATTAAACGACCTTACCATCTCCCGGCTTTCTTCCCACGATTGCAGCCCTTGCGAAAATAGCAGCGCTGTCAAGAGCCGTTCATCGCGATCCTTAGGATAGGATAGAATTCTTACCCGATCCTCCCCCCTATCTTCAGATATTTCCATTTGTTCCGGTAAATATTTTTTGATTCGCTCACCGGTAGTTCGATAATCATCAGAAACATCGGTATATCTAATCAATGACGGAGTGATTTTTTTGGCTACCCTCAGAATATCTTGTGCAAAATGTCTAACTTCAGACAACGGATGGACATTGGCTTTCGTAATCATCCCTTCCAGATTCCGGGCATTCAGAGTCATCCCAAACTGGGTAAATGTCGCTAAAGGCAAAATATACCGCGCATCTTCCCCAGCTATGATTTCCAGTTGCTTTCGTCCTTCCTTGTTGTTTGTCATATCTGGAAATTTTTGACTCAGATGTTTAAGAATAGAGTCGAACAACTTCTCATAGCAGGCATACTGTCGATGGGTGACATCCTGATATCTGGATAACAAAGGTGATTCTTTAAGCTCAAGGGGTATAAAAACTTCCTCATCAAAGCGGATATACCGCTGCGATTTTTCGGTAAAGGAACACAGGCGGTTGTTCTGTACAAATTCAGTCGCTAATCTTGAAATTCCCAGCACATCAAAATTGTACACGGCGTGTTCCGCTATAGACTTATGCCCAAATTGGAACACAATTTGCTCATTGGACCGCCTGGCTCTGGACACTCCTTCCCTGGAAGCTCTACGGATATCCGGAATGGGCTGCGGAAGCCGGCTGATACGGGCATAGGCGGCGGACAAGGTTTCCGGTGTAAGGTTATCCTTGTTCATCATGTCAGATGCCGTCTGACCCACATTTTCCGCCTGTCGCCGCAACTCATTTTCCGGCATATTACCGATGGAAAAGGAGTCGAATGATCTGGAAATGCTATCGAATTGTTCCCGGATTTCCTTCAGAACTTCTACGTCAACATTAAAACCCGCAAGAATGACTTTCATGATCACGCACAATCAGTAATAGTATCTCAGTAAGAAAATTTCATCATCCAATTTTACGAAACAAGCCACCTAACTTACTATCAGCTTGTTTCGTTTATCGTTAGACGCACTTCATTCACCAACCTATGAGCAGCCCGAATCGGTTCCGGTAGCCGATATTTGCTACAGGTTGCCAGCACCAATTCACGGGCTTGTTCAAATCCCACCATGTGCCCCGGAGACACATACACCGGCTTGACATGATCTCTGGTCCGAAGCACACAACCCACCAATGACTGATTCAACGTTAATTGCCGCCAAGAACCGCGGGAAACATCTACACCCTCGTGATTTCCCACCAACCGTTTCTTGGCACATCCTACCGTGGGACAATTAAGTAATAACCCCAAATGACTGGCTAACCCTAATCCCCTGGGGTGTGCGATTCCCTGACCATCACAAATAATGACATCCGGCTTCGTGGGAAGCTGTTCCCAGGCGTCCAAAAGCACTGGAATTTCCCGAAAACTCAGCAATCCCGGGACGTAGGGAAACATGGCTGCTTTAGTGGCAACTGTGGTATGCACCGGTATCAATTCAGGTAATCTGAACACACAAAATCCGCCGATCAGGACCTGCTGATCCGATGTCACCGAAACATCCGCACCGGCGATATATCGTACCGGACCAGTGAAATCCCGCACCTGTATTAACGGAACCAGTGATTCCTGTATCTGACGAGCGGTTGACGGATCGACATTCCAGGGGTGTTTTAACATAATGATCGGGACCTCGAAAATGCTCTAACACAGTATATGAATTCGCCCTTAGATTGTCAAGGATTTTTTAGGAACTTTTCTCATCGAAATTACTTTATACATTCATATTTCTTGCCGATATAGTATATAAGGCTGAATGCCAGTCGAACAGTGGAACTCTATATATTTCAGGGGTTAGCATGATAAAGGACTCTATATTTCCATCATCGGATGACGTCGAAATCTTATCAAAAGGCGTTGGTAAGTGGAAGATATTGTTAAAAATACCCATTGATCAGGTCAAGGGACAAAAAGAACTCTATCAGAAGATAAACAAGATTAAGAAACAATTAGCCGAGAGTCTGGAACTTCCCCCCCAACTGCTGGAATTTGGCGATGTTTCTAAAAAGAATACGGTTGGTGATAAGCTCGAAGTCACCTTGGAGATATATAAGAAAGTGATCGAAAACGGTCCTTTAGCAATCCATTTCCTGCCGGGAACCAGTGATTATGATATGAAATTCAATAACATGGAAGCGACTTTAGACATATTTGTATTCGACGCTTTGGGAAGCTTAGTATCAGAAGACAAGATTAAAAATCTAATTACAAAGAACCAAATTTCACCGGAATTGATTCAGTGGGGTACTATTCAAGAATCCCTGGAAAAGTTGATGGAGGATCACAAACCAATAAAAGGACTGACCATCGCTAAAGGGATTTTCCCGGATCCCGGCAGGGATGCAGAACTAAAATTCCCCGCTTTCAAAAACATGACAGAAGATGAGATTGTTAAATGTGTAGATGAACGAGTGGTCAGGCAGAGCGAGATACTTGTCAATAAAACACCACCCCGCCAGGGTTTACGTGAAGGAAAATCCGTAAAAGGTGATCCAATCCCCGCGCCAACTGGTCGCGATATCATGGTACAAGCTGAACGGGGAATAATTGTTAATCTTAAAGAGACCGAAATTACCGCACAAATCGAAGGGTTAATGAATTTAGAATTCATCAACCAGGATTCAGTTGATGACGAATTCGATCTTGATCCAAAACATTATAAGCAGAAAGTAATTGTGAAAGTCAATCCGCTGCGCATTCTAACAAGCGATCAGCCGGTAGATATCTGCACCAACAGTTCGGTGGAAATCAGGGGAAATCTCAAAGAGGGCAGCAAAGTGATTAGCTCTTCGGAAATCATCGTCAAGGGTGATGTGGAGGATAACACCGTGTTAGAATCCAAAGAAGACATCCATATCCAGGGCTCCGCAATAGGTGGATCGATGGTTAGTCAAAAAAATGTTATAGTTACCAGTAATGTGAACAATGCGGAAATCACCGCCAAGGATAGAGTGACAATCGACAACATAGCCAATGACTCAAAGATTGCAGGTTGTGTCGTGGAAATAAAAGGATTACGTGGGGGTGAAGTGGTGGCGAAGGATAAAGTTAAGTTGGGGAAAATTGTGGCGGGTAGTGACGGGAAAAAACCGGAGATCAAAGTCGGGGTGGAAGATTACCATCAAAATCGGGTGCAGGAAAATCGAAAATTTATCAAATTCAGTGCTGTCAACTTGGGTGAAATGAAGAATATATTTGGGGACGAAATCGTAGATAAAGTAAATCGAGTCAATATGAAAGCAATGTTCCTGAGACACGTCAAAGAAGTACGCCTAACCTCAAAAATAACATATCGAAAAGATCAAACCGAATCTTTAATGCAGCTGTTGGATTCCACCTCTTCAATCCGGGAACTTCTGGATGAAAAGATAAAAGAAAACAACGAACTCAATAAGAAAATTGAAGATGCTCTTGGTGCACCAAAGCAGGTGGAAATCCGTCAAGGAAGCACTACTCCTATTAAGTTGAAACTGGGATCAAAAACCAAAGAAATTCAAGTACAAAAAAAATCACTTCGGTTAAGCCAGATAAACGATGAAGAAATCAAAGAAGAAGCGTTAGATATTGCGGAAACCGATAAAGGAAAAAACAATTAAAAAATTGTATAGATGAACGGTGCTAAAGCTGATCCTTCCGCAAAAACGATCAACAAGCTTATCAATAAAATAAACAACACAATCGGCGTTAACCACCACTTTTTCCGTACTTTCAGAAAATCCCAAATCATCGCTAATTTCGAATTTCCCGCCACCAAGTCCTCCTATCTTCTAAGAAACTTAACTTCAATACGGCTTATCATGACGACTGCATGGTCCATCTAGTTCCACCGGAATCCAGTAAGATGATTTCTCGGAATCGAACTTCTTCTGCAGCAGGTCTTTACCCAAAACACGCAATATCAATCCCATCGGAGTAATAACCACAAAAAATGTCACGGTAAGAATCACGTAGGTCATTATCACCGACAGCGCACGCGTCATTGCCATCCATACCCGTTCTACAGG
>CBDVBD010000011.1:0-38079 GCA_965372135.1 uncultured bacterium
TCTGGGCAGACACTCGGAGTGGATCTACTGGTCTGTACCTGCAGCACCACAATAACGCTGGCATCCCCCAGTTATCTCATAATGGGGTTCAGATCCACACCGGTATTGATAATAGTATTGGTAATCCCCAGATGATCCCGGTGAGGAATGGGGAACGGACTTTGGTGGTCTGGGAAGACAATCGCTACCTCTGGAATGCTTGTTTATTTCTTCAAATTATAGATTCCGAAGGCAATATCTATCTTGAGGAAAATGGGATTCCGCTTTTTACAGCGGATACCACAGGGGAAATGGATGGGTTTCAACTGGTTTCCGATTCTCAGGGTGGTGGGTTGTTGGTGTGGGTAGATAGCCACATTTCAAGTCAGGGATTTGATCAAATATATGCTCAACGACTTGACAGTGACGGATCCCCAATGTGGATTCCGGGTGGAGTGCATGTTTATGTTATCGATGAGGAGCAACTTTATCCCTTTATTGCAGGGGATGAGTCCGGTGGTGCCTTTGTGGTGTGGTCGGAGGTAGTACCGGATTCGTTGTATTTGCGTGTTTATGCTCAACATCTTGATGCTAATGGCAATCAGACATGGCGTACACCGGTTCAGTTATCAAACACAGTGATTGAGGATTTTTGCCGTGGTGCAGTACCTGATGGTGAAGGAGGAGTCATCATTACCTGGGATGGAGGCACATGGGGTGATTATAATGTGTTCGCGCAGAAGTTGGATGCCAACGGGAATGCCTTATGGCAAGCGGGAGGATTGGAAGTTTGCAGTGACAGCGGTAACCAATATTACCCATCTGTTATCCCTGATGGCGCCGGAGGGGCTGTGTTTGCCTGGGAGGATAGACGGAATTACCCGGACAGAATCATAGTGGCTCAGCGAGTGGATCGATTCGGGAACTTAGTGTGGGCTGACACCGGATTGATAGTCTGTGATGCTCCCAATATCCAATGGGGAATTCAGATGGAGAAGGACTCCGATGGAAATATTTTCATTCTTTGGGAAGATGATAGAGACAGTGTGGACTTAGACTTGTATATGCAGAAAATCACGCTTTCCGGCGAGGTGATATTCGAGCATAATGGTTTAGCGATTTGTGATGATGAAAGCGATCAGTGGGACCCAAAGATGATTAGTGATACTGAGGACGGGGCATATATTGTATGGGTAGACAATCGGGATACCCCAACCCCTACCGATATTTATGGTACGCATATTAATGGTGATGGTGAGTTTCCTGATCCAGTGTGGGTAGAAAACGGAAATATTGTCAATAACGAGATATATTGGCAGCAGTATCCGGCGATCGTTTCTGATGGAAACGGTGGTGCGATTGTAGCCTGGGTGGACGGTCGTTGCTCCGGAATGGACGGTCGTTGTAACGGAGGAGAGGACTTTGTGTTCAACCTTTTCGTGCAGCGCCTGAATGATTTTACTACATCGGTGGAGATAGAAAAATCACAACCGGTGCCGGTGAAATTCAGCTTAGAGCAGAATTATCCCAATCCCTTTAATCCCGCCACCCGCATCCGGTACAGCTTATCACATTCCGGACGCGTTGAGCTTATCATCTACGACATCCTTGGTCGAAAAGTTCGTACCTTGCAGAATCAGGTGATGACATCGGGATCACATGAGGTGATATGGAATGGTAAAAATTCATCCGGAACCTATGCATCCAGCGGGATATATTTCTATAAGTTGGAAGTCAATGACGATTCGAAAATCCGTAAGATGGTGCTGTTGAAATGACTAAATCCTTATCAATTCTAACTTGGAATTTTATCGGTGTTTTCTTGATCTTAGCCGTATCGATTGGCTGGGGGCAGGCATCATTGAATCCGCGATTCCATACCTACCAGGAAATGCTTGCAGAGGTCGATTCCCTGCTGAGTTTGTATTCCGATATCATGATGGTGGATACCATTGGATATTCGCAGGAAGAGGACATCCCTATCATTGCGGTGAAGATTTCCGCCTACCCAAATCAAGCGGAGGACGAACCTTCGTTGTTATATGTGGGGCAGGTGCATGCGGAAGAAATTTTGGGTAATGAAATTGTCTTGCAGTTGATGGATGATATCTTAACTCGAAGTAATTATCCGCATGAGACTGCATGGATCAACAACCTGGAAATATGGATTGTTCCCTCCGCGAATCCGGAAGGATTGGGAGTGGTGATGACGGCAACACTGGATACCATGGATGTGACGTTTCGCAAAAACAAACGGGACAATATCGGCGACGGCATCTTTCGGTACCAGGCTGGACATGGCGGGGATACCAGCGGGGTGGATATTAACCGGAATTTCGACATCAATTGGGATCGAGGGGATACCCTGTTTTATCCCAGCGCGTACGAAATATACGATTACTACCGGGGACCGGCACCGTTTTCCGAAGGGGAAGCTCAGGCTCTGCGCGATCTTGCCTATGATATTCAACCGGTATTCTCTATTATATATCACAGTTCCCGAACCGGGAATGTTTCGGAGCATGTAATCTATCCATGGGGATGGGAAGATGTTAAACTATCCCCGGATTACCCCGTCATCAGTTATGAAGCTCAGCGCGTGGCAAGTATGATACCTAAGTTTGGTGGATCAGGTAATTATATACCATCGCATCATACTCCGCGAAATGGTGGATCCGGGGATTGGTTTTACCAGGCGTTAGGCACTATTCAATTTCTGATCGAAGTGGGAACCCAAGACCTGCAGCCTAACTCCACAGAGGACATTGAACAGATCGTGGATGATAACCTTGATGCCGCGAAATTCCTGCTCGATCGCACCATCGGTTGGTACAACCCAACCTCGCACCCTGAGATGGGCATGTTCCACGGTCATGTCAAAGATACGCTTACCAACCAGCCGTTAGTGGCGGAAGTACGTGTGATGGAAGCGCATTCACGGATATTGGCTCCCCGCATGACCGATCCGCAATGGGGAAGTTATTACCGTCCCCTGCTTCAGGCAACTTATCATCTGATGTTTCGAAAAGAAGGGTATCGGACTAAGACCATCACCCGAGTGTGTAATTCGGCAGATCCCACTTTAGTCAATGTTAAACTGTACCCACTTCCCATGTACACCCTGTCCGGTTCGATTCAGGAATTGGGTACTGGTTCGACTCTATCCGGGACGGTGTATATTACCGGGGAATTTTCCGACACCTTGGATGCATCGGGTGGGTCCTTTTCCATTCAGAAGCCTGAAGGGGTTTATACCATCCTGGTGGTGGCGGATGAGGATCATATCCCATATCAGACCACAATTACCCTTAACAGCAACCGGAATTACTTCTTCGGATTGTCTAACAACGTAGTTCCGGTAATGTCGGAAGGCTTTGAAGGTGGGTTGGGGGATTGGAATACCGGCGGGACCGGAGATCATTGGGGAACGGTCAGTCCCGGGTATGTGGGTGGGTCGGCGGTGTCGGAAAGCCCGGACGATGAATACGACATCAACTGGAATTCCTGGCTGCAGTACAGCACGCCGTTGGACCTTTCTTCGTACCAAAGTGCAGCGTTGACCTTCTGGCACACCTTCGATTTCGAGGTGGATTACGACTCCGGGTTTGTGGAAATCTCCACCGATCAGGGTAGTAACTGGCAGGCAGTGGGTCCCTCGTACTATCGGATGAATCAGGATTGGAGGCGGGAGTGGATTTACTTGGATGATTATGCTGGACTCAGCGATGTGAGGCTGAGGTTTCATGTCCGTACCGACGGCAGTGTGGCGGAACAGGGCTGGACCATCGACGAAGTCTCCGTGATCGCCTCCACCGACACTTCCACCGATGTACAGTCTGTAAAAGAACCGGTTCCCTGGACCTACCGGCTGGATCCGCCCTATCCCAATCCGTTTAATGCATCGTTGGTGATTCCCTACCAGATAGCAGGACCCGGGGAGGTGGCGATCACTGCCACAAATGTCCTTGGGCAGCAAGTCCTCAAGTGGCGAAGGACACACTCCCAAGCGGGGGATTACAAGTTCCATTGGGATGGCGCCGGGGAGAATCACGTGCCCTTGTCCAGCGGTATTTATTTCATCACCTTCAACGCAGGATCCTTTCAATCCACTCGAAAAGCATTGTTATTAAAGTAATAAAAGGTGCACCTTCGTTTTGGGGTCAATGCAGCTATATTACATCTATACAGGGCTGCGAATAGAAAATTGTACCCGAGCAATAAATCTCTTGCGTTTCTGTAACTTTTTTTGTACTTTACATAAATCAGAGATAAAATGACGGGGATCCTTTAACAGATGTTATGCGAGGGCTTTTGAAATCTTTGTAAAATCCTGATCCCCGCAAATGGCGGTTCATTTCCGCCTTTGGTGGTTTTATGAAGGCGTAATTATAAGGGAGTGAATGATGGAGACATTACATCCAAGCCTCAGAGGGAAACTTGTTACTGTGGTTGCTGCGATTTTGGTGTTGTGGCTGGCGGCGCCGCTGTTTTCTGCCTGGGTTCCCATGCAGGGGCAGTTGGAAGGCACTCCTCCGGAGTGGCGTGTGCTTTCCTGCACACCAAGCAGCACGGTGATTGAATTCACGTTGAATGGGTACTGGACTGAGGAAGTCACCGAGGAAGGTTCCCAATATGTTCGGCTGCACGTTCCCGGTGATCACGGGACCACTCAACGTGTCGGCTCACCGGAACTTCCCACACTATCTCAGATGGTCGGGTTACCTGCGACCGGAGTTGTCAATGTTCGGGTGGTGGAAATCGAAAAAGTAAACGCGTTCACCGCGGATATTTATCCTTTCCAAACCCCGTTGCGTGAACATGAAGTTCGCACCGGATTTGACCGCGATGATGCAGCCTATCGGACTTATTCGTTGTATCCGGAAAGCTGGGTTACTATCGAGGATCCCGGTATTTGGCGGGATTTGCGCATTAGCCGGATGACGTTGCAGCCGTTTCACGTGAACAGCGCAACCGGCGAATTGGAAATTGCCCACCACATAGTGGTCGAAGTACAGACCGGTGGTGCCGGTGGTATTAATCCAATGACTCGTGGACCGCACCCCGTCAGACCCCACTTCTACAACATGTACCGAGCAGCCGTCATCAACTTCGAGCATCTCGGGTATACGGTGGACAACCTGGATGAAGATCCCGGGACACAGTACTTGGTGATCACCAATCCGGAGTGCTTAGCCGCCATTGAGCCGTTGACTGATTATCGGCATGCCCAAGGGCTTAAGGTGGAAATCCGTACACTAACTACGGACTTTGACGAGCCGGAGGAATTTAAGGCTTATATCACCAGCTTGTATCACAGCACCGGATTGGAATATGTGCTGATGGTTGGTGATGCTTATGTGCCTGGACCCCCGGACGTACCCATGTACTGGTGGAACCCGGATAGTCCTAGTAATGCTTCCTACAGTGATTCCTGGTACACCTGTGTCGATCCCGGTGGTGACGATGACCATTTCGCTGAATTAGCAATTGGGCGGATTGTCTATGATACTATCCAGGAACTGGAAGACCAGATCGATAAGACGATGCTCTACCTGCAGGATGGAGATACCACCAGCGCCTGGCAGGAAAACACCATGCTGGTGGCGCATCAAGAGCAGTATCCGGCGAAATATACACTATGTTCCGAACAAATTCGCCAATACGCCTATTCTATCCAGGTCCCTAATTTCATTACAGCTTACGGAGGAGCAGGTGCCACCAATCAGGATGTGATTGATTGCGTAAATAATCAGGGTATGGGTATCCTCAATTATCGTGGGCACGGTTCGGATACCGAATGGTGGCAATGGGGTCCTACCGGCAGTTTTTCTGAGGTACACATCGCCCAATTGACCAACTATGAACGTTTGTTTGTGCATTTCGATATTTGCTGTGACAACATGAACATCGTCAATTATATGGGTGATTGTTTTTGCGAGTCCATGATGAAACATGACGGTGGTAGTGTGGCAGTACTCAGCGCCATCATCCCCAGCTACACCATTCCCAACCATGATTTCGATAAGTATTTGTATCGTGGTGTATTTCATGAAGGTATCAACAACATAGGATATACTTCAAACTACGCTAATATTGTAGTCCTGAACGGTCACGGTAATCTGGGACGTTCCAATGTACGTACTTATTTGTGGCTGGGTGATGCCGCCATTGACGTTATCACCATGAGTCCGGCGCCTCTGGTAGTTGATTATCCAGCCGGCACTAATATTGGTAATTCCGATCTTGACATTGCAGTGGAAGATGCTTTGGGTGCACCGGTGGAAGGTGCAATGGTATGTGTGACCAACGACAGCGTCTATTCCCGTGGATTTACGGATGCTTTGGGAGAAGTTACCATCGTAATGGATCCCGCGCCCATGATTGGCGGGACTTTGGATTTGATGGTAACCGGTCACAATTTCCAACCCTTTAACGCGCAAATCGATATTATCATGGGTTATGGTGATTTGGAAGGTTCGGTCACTGATGCCGCGACCGCATTGGGCATCGATAGTGCTACGGTTACGGTAATCGGTCCCGATATGTTCGATGTCACCAATTCCAACGGATACTACCTGATCGAAGAGGTGCCGGCGTGGACCTATGATGTCACGGTGGAAGCGGAAGGCTACATCAGTCAGACCGTTACGGTAGTCATTGACAGCGCGGAAGTTACCCAGCAGGATTTCGATATGCTGCATGCCGAATGTGCCCTGGATGTAACCACGATCCACGAGCTCTTGAATCCTGAATGTGAAGTACTGGTTGATATAACATTGTCGAACGACGGTAACGGGCCGTTGGATTTTACCATCGAAAGCGATTTTAACCCATTAGGCTTGCCCGATCCACCCACTGATTTTTCGGAAGTGCTTTGGGAAGAGAATTTAAGTTCCCTAATCACTGACCCATTCCTGCACGGAATCGAGCTTGCATGGGGTGAATACTGGGTTGCTGGATCAGGCGGCGGTAGCAATTACCTATTCTGGCGGTTCGATACGGAATGGAATCGACTTGATAGTATTCCCCAACCGGTTTTGCAAGTACTCGGAGTACGTGATATGACATTCGATGGTGAGTATCTGTGGGTAGGCGATAGGGACTCCATCCTCTGCTTAGATCAAAATGCTCAAGTAGTCAGAAGTATTCCTGGTCCCCACAATCCCAATCGTGCCCTGGCTTACAACAGAAACAATTCCATGATGTACGTGGCAGACCAAGTCCAAGATGTTTACGAAATCGACCCTGCCGACGGTTCAGAGGTGCAATCCTGGAATAATTCCCTGAGTATCAAGGGAATGGCGTTTCATCCGGACGTTGGCGAAAACGGCATATTGTACTTGTTCACCGGCGGTGGCAGTGATTCAGTTTGCGCTTATACCATGGATGTCATTAGTGGAGAACAGACTTTTATCGGACGGCTTGCAACCACCAGCAGCCAATACGCTGGAGGCTGCACCATCACAAACAGCTTAGATCCGCAGCGCTGGACGTTTTTGGGAATGATTACTGCTACAACTGATTACGTTCATGCATATAACCTCGGCTGGCGTACCGGTTGGATGACAATCGATCCGGATTCCGGAACGGTCGCTGGCGGTGATGATGTGACATTAACTGTGACGTTGGCTTCCAGCGATTACCAGGACGGCGACTACATTGCCGATCTCATCATACACCACAATGCCTTAGGGAATGCGGACACTATTGATGTAACCCTGACCGTGACCTATACTGGGGTTTCGGATGCTGAAACGGTGCTGCCCATGCAGTATCGCTTGGATCAAGCCTATCCGAATCCCTTTAATCCCACCACCACCATTCCCTATGCCCTGCGGGAAACCGGTCATACCAAGCTGGCGGTGTACAATGTATTGGGTCAGCAGGTGGCGGTGTTGGTGGATGATGTGCGTCAAGCGGGCGAGCATCGCGTGTTCTTTGACGGCAGACAACTGGCGTCCGGCGTGTATTTCTACCGCCTGGAAGCCGGTGATTTCGTCAAAACCCGTAAAGTAGTTTTAATGAAATAACTTCTACGTAGGTCAGTCCGGCGGCTGCCGGATGCGATCCTGACTGATAAGATAAGCAATATCCAGTATATAAAAGCCGGATCCTGTGTTGGGATCCGGCTTTCTTATCAATTATAGTGCGGATCTAAATAGATGGACAATAAATATTTTATTCCCCCAGAAAGTTCTTGCATATTGCTTATCCGATGTTTATATTGAAACGAAGGGGATCCTACCCACACTCACCTTCTACCGACTCCTATTCCCCTAACTCATGGCATTGGGCGGTTATCTGATAAAGGATTTGAGCCATGCGATGTCTTATTCGTAATTTTCTCCATTTCTTTCAACGCTATCGGACTCTATCTGCAATTGCAGCGGTAGTGTTCCTATGTTCCCCTTTACATGCTGATACTACCTGGGTAGCTGGTGACGTGTACGGCGTATGGGACACCACAGGGAGTCCATATATGGTGACCGATACTATCACGGTGCCGTTGGATTCTACTTTAGAAATCCGACCCGGTGTGGAAGTCTGGTTCCTGGATCAGGAGATTAGACGGACACCAATTTATGTACATGGTCGTTTCAGAGCAGTTGGCGAGGAAGGCGATTCCATTTATTTCTACTCGCCGGGAGCGGGCTTTGGCGGAATTTATAATCAGCAGACGCCCGGTACTGAGATTCGATTGGAGTATTGTGTGATTGATTCTTCTTACCTTTCTATCAGCTCACGTTATGGGTCAATCGTGGCTAAACATAGCAGAATATTTCTATCTTTACCAACCTTTCGTGCGATCTTTTGTGTCGATGAAGTCGATACCGTGCAATACTGTGTAGACAATGGCAGCGGCACACTCATGACTAGTGGTGGACCCGGAGTATTTCAACATAACCAAGGCGGTGGTCTATCTGCTTCTTTTCAACAAATGGAGCCTATATTTGATAACAATGTTCTGGGAGTCTCTTTGAGCTATTGCTCTTGGACTGAGGTGTATGACAACGAAATCCTATCTGCTTCCTCGCAATATACCAATGCGTATTGGCATGACAACCAAATCAATAACAGGCTTACTATTCATGCAGGTACCCACACTGTTGAACGAAATGTATTTCCGCAGATCGTGTCGGGTTTTTATAGAATTCGGGCAAACGAATGTCAGGCTACTATCAGGGAGAATCAAATACATGGCTTTTTTTCGACGAATGCTGCCCACATAGATTTTGAAAAAAACTTGGTCATTTCCACTGGAAATGGAGTGCAAATAAGCGGCGCTGGGGATAATGTCATTCAGGGAAATACCATTGTTTTTGGTGGTAAGGGCATTGAAAGCTATGCTCCGAGTAGCGCTCAAATTGAGATCGTTAATAATATATTCATGGGTGATGGAGTGAATTGCACCGGCGTATATAGCACATGGGAATATCCAATCGCTATCCAATACAATGATTTCTATAATGTTACTTCTGTTACATATGGCTGTGAATTGGATTCAGGAAATATTTTCTTAGATCCTCAATTTCGGGGTGGGAATCCGTATGACTACCAGTTGCAAGCTAATTCCCTCTGTATCGATACTGGAGATCCAAGCTCGCCCTTAGATCCGGACAGCACTCTAGCCGACATGGGAGCATATTATTTTGATCAGCTCTATGATCAGCCTCCGGCATTGATTTCGCCACCAGTAGTGAACGTTCAGCACGGGACGGTATTGCGATATACAGCCTGTGCCACTGATGATTATGGACCCTTGCGTTTTGGTTTCTGGGGACTGCCGCGATGGCTATTTAGGGCTTATCCGGTAATGGATTTTGTAGAAAATACTGCTCTTTTATCCGGCAGAGTGCCTAATAATCAGGAAGATTTCACCTTTGGAGTGTGGGTGGAGGACGGATTGGCACAACGGGATTCGCAGGAAGTCATTGTGCTGATAAGCCCTTATACTATTTTGGCAGGCGAAGTCACCGGTGTGTTGGACAGAGAGCGTTCACCGTATATGGTGGTTGAGGATGTGATTGTTCCAGCGGGAGATAGCCTTCGGATCGAACCTGGGGTAGAAATCCGCTTCCAATGGCATCCGATCCAGGATTTACGCCATCGGATTGTGGTTCGAGGTACGTTGAATGCCGTAGGAACACCGGAAGACACAATCTATTTTCTGCCGGAATATGGGGATTCGTTACAATGGGCATGGCGGGGGATTCAGTGCATAGGTGCATCATTGGATACTTCCCAAATTAGCTGTGCCTATTTCACTCACGGATACTATGGTGTGGTAGCAGATTCGCAAGCGCTGGTCTTAGTTAATAATTCGCAAATCTGGGATATGTGCTATGGCATTAGGAGTTCCAACAATGCCTGGATTGGAGTGAACAGTTGCCAGTACTTCGTTACGGAGCCATATGCGAATCTGTCATTTATGTTTGTAACCGGAGCCCGCGCCAGAGTGAATAAATGTCGTTCAGAATATGTGGTTCCTAATGTTTGGGGAATTCATTGTGACTTCTATGGAGCCTTGCAGAGCCGGGTTGAAAATTGCGTCTTTATTGGAGGATGGGCTTGTAGGTCTGAGGACTCTAGTCGAGTGGATTTCCTTCTCAATCGCTTTCTTGCGACCAGCGCCGGATTGATACTCTACAGCGGAAGTTCTGGATTAATTGCAAATAACATCTTTTCTGACGCAGGTGGAATCACAATAGGAGGCGCTGACAGTTTGCTAATCCATAACAATCTGTTATATAATACTGCTCTGGGAATACATTGGTATGATCCTCCCCAAGAAGTTTATATCAGGAATAACCTATTTCTAAATAATAGCTATGCCATACAACAGATTTATGGTACAAATCCTTTTACGAATATCAGCTATAATGACTTCTTTGGAAATGACACCAACTTTGTAAATTGCATTCCCGATTCCACCAATATCTATTTAGATCCCATAGTCCAGGATACCATTGATTTCCGTCTGTCGCTTGGTTCCCCTTGCATCGACGCTGGCGACCCAGATCCATTCTTCAACGACCCTGACAGTTCCCGTAATGACATCGGATGCTGGGGCGGTCCCTGGGGAGAAAGCTATCCCTACACTCCCATCTTTTCCCAACAGACCAAACCTCTTCCTGAGGAATTTGAACTGCTTCCCCCTTACCCCAATCCATTTAACAGCTTGTTAGTGATCCCCTTCACCCTCCCTATCGAAACCGACGTCAAGATCACCATATACAACATCTTAGGGCAGCGTGTCGATCAATTTGACTTTTCTCCTGTGTCTCCGGGAGCCCACCGAACTCTATGGGATGCAAGCGATATGTCTTCCGGAATTTATTTCGTCAGGATGGAAACCGAAACCGGCATCCAATCAGCTAAGATGTTATTGCTGAAATAACTTTTATATAGGTCAGTCAGGCGGTTGCCGGATGCGATCCTGACTGGTAAAATAAGTAATATCCGAATCAATTCATATATGCGAAAGCCGGATCCCATCACGGGATCCGGCTTTTTGTATTGCGAATATTGACGATGAATTAACGACGGTTGTGGACGACCAGGACTTTACGCTCGGTCATCTCTTCCATGGCGAATTTGACGCCTTCGCGACCGAAACCGCTGTCCTTTATACCGCCGTAGGGGAAGGAATCCACCCTGTAGGTGGGGAAATCGTTTAGGATCACGCCGCCCACCTGCAAGCGGTTGAACGCCATCAAGGCGCGGTCGATGTCTTTGGTAAACACCCCGGCTTGCAGACCGAACCGCGAATCATTGGCTCGATCCAATGCTTCTTCGAAGGTATCATAAGGCTCAACTACCGTCACCGGTGCGAATACTTCTTCGCATACAATTTCCTGATCCTTCGGTACATTGGTCAGCACCGCCGCTGTCAACCGGTTCCCATCGCGTTCGCCCCCCACCAGCAATTTCCCGCCTGCCTTCACGGCAGCTTCGATGCGTTCTTCCGTCTGTATAGCGGATTCTTCATCGATCATGGCGGAATAGTTGGAATTTTCGTCCAAGGGATCGCCCATGTTGAGGTTTCCCACTTCGGTTGTGAAGCGATCGAGGAATGTATCGCAGATGTCGCGATGTACGAATAGTCGCTGGATGGAGATGCAGATTTGCCCGGCGTAGGCGTACCCGCCGATCACTGCCCGGGTCACTGCCCAGTCCATGTCAGCGTCGGATTCCACGATCATAGCGGCATTTCCGCCTAGTTCCAGGGCGATTTTCTTCTTACCGCATTTTTCCTTTATCCCCCAGCCCACAATGTCCGATCCGGTGAAGGTAATCATCTGGACGCGATGGTCGGTGATTAGCGGTTCGGCAGCCGCAGGGGAACACGGAACCACGTTTAGTGTGCCGGGAGATGCCCCGGCATCGGCGACGATTTCCGCCAATAACAGCGCAGAAATCGGGGTGGCGGTTGCTGGCTTGACCACGATGGTGTTGCCGGAAGCGATTGCCGGCGCTACCTTATGACAGACCAGATTCAGGGGGAAATTGAAGGGCGAAATCCCGCCAATCACCCCCAAAGGAAACCGTCGAACCAGCCCCAACCGGTCACCGGCAGTCGGAGTGATGTCCAAGGGCATGATTTCGCTGTCCAGTCGGGAACATTCCTCCGAGGCTATGGTGAAGGTGGACACCGCTCGTGCCACTTCCGTCTTAGCACCGTTGATCGGTTTGGCGGCTTCGTTGGCAAGGGTGGTGGCTAATTCTTCCGCACGTTCTTGAATCCCTTTCGCAATGTTGACCAACAGTTCCCTGCGCTGGTAAGTGGGCATGTTCTTGGTTTCCCGGAAAGCTCGTTCCGAAGAATCGATGGCGGCAACCATATCCTGCGCAGAGCCCCGGTACACATCGGCAATAGTGTCCCCACTCCAGGGGGAAACCACCGGTCTTATCGTGCCTTTTTCTACAGTTTGATTATCGATAAAAAGTCCGTAACAGTTTGCCATCTCGTCCTCAATACAACCAATCTTTAACTAAGTGATCTGAATTAACATCATCGCAACCAGACCGGAAATCAGTATCACCCGAACCCAGGATTTAACCTGATCCGGAGTTGGTATTATCGGTATCAATAACAACAAAGCCCAGATCCCGGAAATAAGCATCCCTAAAGTTACCAATGGATTCAAGGATAGAGCCCCTGGTATGTCAAGCGATTTCAAGGCGATGATTGCTCTGGTACCGCCGCAGGTGGGGCAGGGGAAGCCTACGATGGATTTTATCGGGCATTCCAGGTGAGGAAGCGCATCCCAGGGTACAAATACAACTATAATCCACATGGACACGAACAATCCGATCCACAACCATCTTGCGCTCGATGATCTCACCAGGATTTCCCCATCATTACCCCAAACATCAAGATTCCCAACCCGCAGCAGATAATAAATGGTATCAGGAAGGCTAAGATTATCCGACCGTAGGTGGTCTGGTGCGCTTCCTTCAAGCCGATGATTTGGCATACCAACTGCCAGATACCGGATATCGAACTACCGACCCAAGGAATGATATTCCAGATTGCGGTGGCTCCGGTGGAATATGCCACCACCCGGAACGTGGCTTCGATATCACGTTTAGCGCCTCCCGTAATCATCAAGCATACATGCAGGATCCCGGTCATGATAAACATCCCCAATGCGACACCAATTGGGATGATTAGGAATAATGCTGGGAAGAAGTCGAACTCGGGCAAGCTGCCGAATTCGTCCGGTATCCAGCGTTGAAATTCCCCGAACATCATTCGTTTGATTTGGTACACGGCGATCATGCCAAAAATGCTTTTTAGGAGCCATCCGTACAGGAATGGTGCGCCAATACCGGTCATTTTCATGTTGCGGAAAGTGGTCCCGGGATGGAACAACACTTCGCCGATAGTGCGAATCAAGGCGCCAAAGAAACCGTATTTGTCTGTGTGTTCCCAGGATGGAGTGGATTCCGGTTCCATCGCGGGTTCACCGGTCGGTTGAAAATCGGTGGGTCGTTCCGGCGGGGGAAGACCCTGGTCATTGCTGGGATGTTCGTCCATGGTGTCCTCTGTCTATTTGGGTTAATATCCAGATTTCGTTCCGATGTTATGACAAAATACTCTTTTCCGATTGGAAAGTCAAGGAAAAACTTGGGGGAGGTTCAGTTAGCCAATTGCAAAAACAGGGAACAGCTACATGCTGTTCCCTGTTATCTTTGTAGTTGATTGGTTCTTATTAGTGATCGTCGCTATCTTGAAAATAATTAAGAGATGAAAATTCGCATAAGTTTCAAATTCTTAAGCGATATGATATTGCTTATTACCATTTAAAAAGGATACTAAGACAGAGTATTAACATGTTGGATTTGAGGAAGTTTCACCTTGACTTTTTCCAATTTCCTCAGTATATTAGTGCCACGAAATTTGATATACTGGGAAGTCGTCCAACGGCAGGACATGCGGCTCTGGACCGTAGAATCGGGGTTCGAATCCCTGCTTCCCAGCCTAAAATTTTGAAATTGATAATCGCGTGTTTTCTTTTTGGTAAAACTTTGTATCCCCCGAGGAATCCGGTGGCGGAAGTCGCTTGGGTTATATACGGGGATTTTTTAATGCCTGTGGAACTATCCCAACCGGCATTTAGTTCAATTTAACAAGGAGTTAGAGATGGCAGTGTTTGTATGCTCTGAATGTGGATACGAAAAGGAAGGTCGCTGCAAACCGCGGAAATGCCCGGAATGCGGCGGGCAGAATACATTTGAGAAAAAAGAATAGCAGGGAAATATAGTGACGATCAGACAGAAATTTGTAGTAAATGCACTGATTTTGATTGCGTTTTTTATCGGTATCAGTTCTTCCATAGCATGGGCGCAAGATGATGATTTCGATTCGGAACGCGATGTTTCAGTGTGGGCGACCTTGGCTGAGTCGGGTGTGGAACCGGGGGGGACGGTACCGTTGGCGGTGGTATTCGAAGTACCCGATCGGTATCACATCACTGATATCGCCACTGGATTGTTTTTTTTAGAGTTCGATTCCATTGGATGGGGGGAACTAACACGACCGTCATTCCCCCCGGGTGAAATGGAGGAAGGACAGCGTGTTTACCGGGGGAAAGTGATCGTGACAGCAGAACTAACGGTGTTCCCGGAAGCTCAATCTGATGTCGCTGATACTCTGGTGGTGCATGCCGGATACCAGGTGTGCCAGGATTTTGGCGACCGGGTGTGCTTCTTTCCGGTGGAAAAGGAAATACGGATTCCGGTACCGATTGTTTCACCGGGAGTAACCACCTTGGCGTTGCATCCAGAGGTGTTCGGCGGCGAGGAGATTCCCTTTGATACATCGGACATGACTCTAAGCGAACGGTTAACCCATGCATTGGATCAGGGATCGATCTTAGCGCTGCTGCTGGTATTTGTGGGCGGGATATTACTCAGCTTTACCCCATGTGTCTATCCGGTAATCCCTATCACCATTGGGTATATCGGCGCCAAGGCGGAAGGGAAACCGTTACGCGGCTTCATCCTGTCCCTGTCGTTCGTGTTGGGAATTGCGGTGGTTTATTCCGCCCTGGGAGTGTTCTCGGCACTGACCGGTACTCTGTTCGGATCCATTTCCGGATCGCCGGGAGTGCGGTTCTTCGTGGTGGCGGTGTTTGTAATCATGGGTTTTTCCATGATCGGACTGTTCGACATCAACCTTCCGTCATCATGGCAGGGCAAGCTGCAGAGCGGCTCCAGGAAAGGATTGGGCGGCGCCTTCCTGATCGGAATGGTATCCAGCTTGGTGATTGCGCCGTGTGTGGGTCCGGTGCTGGTGGCGCTTCTAACCTGGGTGGCGCAATCCGGCAGTGTGGTGCTGGGTTTTACATACCTGTTCGTATTGTCCTTGGGATTAGGAATGTTATTCCTGGTGATCGGAACCCTGTCCGGTGCTCTTACAGCACTTCCTCAAGCCGGTGCTTGGATGGAGAACATAAAAAAATTCTTCGGCATCCTGCTGTTCGCCGGAGCGTTTCTGATTATCCGACCGGTAATTAGCTCTGGATTGAACCAACTGCTGTTCGGGACTTTCCTGGTGATGGTGGCGGTTGGTTGGAGAGCTTTCCAACCCGGCAGTGAATTGGAAACCCTGGGCGATAAATTGCGTAAGGGGCTGTCCATACTGTTGTTAACTTTGGGAATCCTATATTTCATACTGGGGGTGTTCGATTTGAAGGGGATCAACTTTCAGGGAGGGTTCGCCGCCGGACCGGGAACAGCGGTGGCGTCCCATGAAGAACCCGATTGGATGGTTAACCAAGAACCGGAGGCATTGATCCGAGCCCGTCAAGAAGGGAAACCGCTGATCGTCGATTTCTATGCCGATTGGTGTCCCGCCTGTGTGGAACTGGAGGAGAAAACCTGGACAGATCTCGGAGTTAGGGATAAATTCAACCAGGTGGTGGCGTTGAAGATGGATTTCACTCGTCAGAATGCTTGGTCCAAAGAAATGTTGAATAAGTACAACATAACCGGCATTCCCACAGTGATAATGATCGGTCCCGATGGGGTGGAACGAGGACGTTTCACCGGATTCAAGAATCCAGAACGATTCATGGAATTTTACGATAGTCATTTACAATAGATTGAGGAAAGTATGGCGTTGTTGGAAATTACCGATCAGAATTTCGAAACGGAAATATTGGGCAGTAACCTGTTGGCGATATTGGATTTTACCGCCAGTTGGTGTCAGCCCTGCAAGAAGATAAAAAAATCATTGGAGGAATTGGCGCCGGAATACGAAGGGCGGGTAATGTTCGGAGAGCTTAACGTGGAGACCAGTTCTGAAACCGCCACTAAATACGGAGTAACCTCGCTTCCTCAGGTGATGTTTTTCCGGAGCGGCGAGCATCTGGAAACCGTATTCGGCGTCCTTGCCAAACCAAAAATAGCAGCCAAGATCGATGGCTTTCTGGAATAACAGCCGGAGATTTTTCATGGATACTAAGACCATCCTGTGTTGGGTCCTGATTGTGATTGGGATCGCAGGATGGTCTTCTCTTTTTGCTGAGGATGGTTTCGATATCGGATCACAGCATTTGGGGGGCATAATTCAGGTCTGGGCTTCTGTTGAGAAGTATAATGAGACTTATTATTCTCAGCCGCCTATCATTCCATTTTCACCTCCAGACACTTCTTACCGAACCAAATTTGAATTATCTAAAATTCGGTTGAAGCTGGAGGGGGAAATCGTACCCGGGCATTACGGATATTACATTGAGGTGGATCCCTGGGGTTATCCACGCCTTGTGGACGCTTATATCCGCTGGTGGGTGACTCGTTATGTGACGTTGAAAATTGGGCGGTTCCATCCAGCATTTACCATATACGGTCCAGCACCTGTCGATCAGTTGGAATCCCCCTATTACCCTTTGACGACCGACAAGTTAGGACCTGGCAGGCAGGTCGGCATACAAATCAACCGACGCAGTCGTTTCGTACAGCTTCACCTTGGATATTTCAATGGTAGGAACGATTCGTGGGTGTGGGGAGATGATACCGAGAATATGGACATCTTGGCTGCTGCAAATGTAGCGCTGGTGGATTGGGCGGATTTTTCAATGCAGGCGATATACGGTGAACATCATATTGCGACGGGTTTGAACGGGGAATATCTTTCGACCTGTTTATCATTGAAAATGGATTGGGAAATGCTTCTGCATCTACGTATGGAATGGGTGCAAGTACAGCGGGAAGTCACTTTTTATCCTGAATATACTATAGCTCATAACTTGAACTCTGATGGAGTATTGATACATTTCGGGTATAATTTCACCCCCGCATTTGAACCCTTTATCAGGTACGAATGGCTTGAGGAGAGTTCCGTTATCAACATTAATCCTGAAACTATCTATTATTATTGGCAGGAAAGAATTACCTTAGGTATGCGATACGTTCTGGTTCCTGACAAGGTTACCATTAGCGGCTATTATCTGCATCACAATACCCAGTTATACTACGGGGAAGGTTATTATCCGGGTCGATGGGAAGCACTACCAGGAAACAGCGTGAATCAACAAGCCATTCTGGAAATGCAGCTTACCTTTTAATTCTTTTCTTTCTTTCCAGTTAACTCTTCCAATTCTTTCCTTAGCATATCATTTTCTTCGGTCAATCGATCCAGGTCTCGTTTTGCATGCTGCACCTGGAAACGGTCCTTGCCGGTGGATTTTGGGTCCAAAAACGCCGCCTGCCGCAGCTTATCCATCTGGATCTTAATCTGCACCAACCGCCGGTTGATCTCCCGAATACGTTTTTCTCTATCTGTGGTGTCAGCCATTGAGAACCTCCGGTAATTTCTTATTAAAAATATACATGAAATCGAATGAATCCGCTGGCGTTACCGTCGCGGAATTCCGCCAGGTCACCTCCGAAAGGAATCACTGCCGACAGGATAATCTCGCTGGACATGGATATATCGTAATAGAGCCAGGGATTAATCAGTAAGCTTTGGTCGGACAAGTTTCCAATCCCGTACAACGCACCCCGCCACAAATCCCCCAACGTCTTTTCCACTCCCGCCAATCCGTAATTTTCCCCCAAGAAAACGTTGCTGCGGTACAGTTGAGTCAACCAATCATCGGCGGTGTAGTCATTTTCGGATGACTTACCGTCGCCGTTGTGGAAGCCTTCCAGCTTGAAATACCAGCCATCGACAGTGGTGTAATCCGTTCCAACTACCAATTTCAAGGGATCATCACGATTCGGATCGAACAAATAGGCGCCCTCCGCCCAAATCCCCGGTCCCCACAGTTCGCCGGTGATATCCCATCCTAAATATCTCTCTTTGCCGACGTAGGCTTCGGCGGAGATGGGGGATAGTGTACGCTCCAAATAGGAGACCGATGCATCGAATCCAAGCAGATAATCCAGCCACCGGATGCCTTTTCCGGAATTGTTCCAGGTGTCTTCGGGGACAAATATGGCGGCAATATACCCGTCAGTGCGCCAGGGGACAGTGACCTTTACCGCATTGATCCCCTCTTCGATGTAGGTTGGATCGGTTGGTGATTTTACGGTGAACAAATCGGTGGGATTCCAGGCATATCCGGTGCCCCATTTCAGGGGTTGTATTCCGAATTGGAAACGGACACGTTTCCAAAAGAGATCCACCATGGCACGATCCAGAAACACGCGATCTTCCAAGGTTACCCCCGGTGTGGACTCCACCTGAGATCGCAGGGAATCAGGGACGATTTCCGATGGCGACCATTGGATACGACCATGGTAGGAGATCGCCGCCAATGTGGCTTCAGCGGATACTCTCGCCGCGGGATCGGCTCGGAATGTGATTCGCAGTTGATTGTACGCCGACCACGCTTCCGACCGGTTGATGCGGCTCAGTGACAGCTGATGTTCCAACAGCCCGGAGATGTCCACCCCATCATATGCCGGTACAGCGGTTGCCGCCAACATCGTTACGCTTATTATGAAAATTACGACACGCACACGAAATCCTTACCCTCGATAAGTCCACAGGACTTATACAATTCCCGCCCTTGTTCTCTACCGCCTTTTTGACCCACAGCGTGCAATATCAGCGGACCGTGAATTTCCTTCACCCTTTCTACAGGTAACACAGGGATACCATACACTTTATTTCCAATTTTCTGGGGATCGACTTCCACGAATGCCTGAACCGTCACATCCTGTTTCATCAACTCCCGGGCGAACGCCTTCCCCACCGGACCGGCGGCGGAAACCACCGCATCCCTGTCCTTTAACAATGTCCGTTTCAGCACCGACACCTTCAATGTCCTGAACCGGCTCAGGTGGTATCGTGATTCGGTGCGGGAGAGCCGTTCGGGATGGTCGCGCCAGAATAGTAAGGTCTTATCGATTTTCCCGAATGTCTTCCCCCGTTCACAGAGTCGAAAAATCAGGTCGTAATCTTCCGGAAATCCGTTATCTAAGTAACCGCCGGCATCGATGACTTCTGCCCGCCTGCATGCCAACGCAGGGTGGGGAATAGGGCATTCTACAAACAGGTCCCGGACAATATCCTCATGTGAAACCAGGGAATTGACCCACTGCTCGTATAGCAGCAACCCATCTTTCAATCCCTGGCTGGGAAAATAACGAATCAGACTGCCCCACACATCAACGTCCGGATAATCAGCCATGGCTTTTCGGTAATGATCGATTCGCCCGGGATGCGCAACGTCATCGGCATCCATCCTAAGCATCCATTCCCCGGTTACTGCCTCCAGTCCGGCGTTTAAAGCAGCGATCAACCCTTGGTGTGAGGTATGTAGCACCCGCACCCGGGGATCACGATCAGCATAACTGTCCGCAATAGCACCTGACTGGTCGTCAGAACCATCATCCACCAAGATGATTTCGATATTTCCATCCTGGGATTTCAACACAGATGTCATCGCCGCCGGCAGTGTGTTTTGAGCATTGTACACCGGCATCAATATTGAAATCAGAGTTGGGATCACTGCCTTGTTCCCAGCGCTCGTCTGGTAAAGAACTCGTCAGGATGTTTCACCCCCACTTCCAGCGAAGTTACCGTAATCGTGGTTCGGGTGTCTTGCTTCAATAGATCCCGCATCACAGTGCGATGTGGAAGCCACCGCCCCTCAACCTTTTTCACCTGATCCTGCACCACTTCCTTCAGGACTTTCCCGCTCTTGGATATCAATTCGATGCGTTTCGGCACCCAATGTTCCGTGTCAACTATCACCCGGCGCTGATAGTAAGTAACATCTGGAACCTTGGCAGTCAATTGCAGCGCCACTTCCCCCTCCATTTCATGGGGCAGGAATTCTGCGGCATAATCCTCCAACAGTGTCGAACTTTCCGTCATGTCTTCGTACGATACATCCGACCCCATCATCCCCTCCCGCAACCGATGCCCCTGAATCAATAACGTCTTCTTATTGGCAGGAAAGTATATCCACAGCGACTTTTCGCGTCTCAGGTATTCGCTGTCCTTTTCCCGTGCCGGGCTAAGGATTTTGATTCGCGTCGTGTCGGTGCCTTGAGTATAGATAATCATTTCCACACTGCGTACATCATCGGGTCCGTACACGATTTCCATGGTAGCATGTTGGGTTGCACTGGGCAGATACAACTGTGCATCGATACGATCCAACACCTCTTCCGGTGTCAATCCGTAAGCGCTTATCGAGAGTATGGCGAGCCAAATCGACATCCATTCTATACACCTAATGATCATAGATCCTATCCTATTCTGAGAAGTCGCGTAGGTCAGGATCCCTGCGATCCTGACATTCTTCTATATTACATCACCTTCATCGTCACCGCCGCCGGGACTTTCGCTGCTTTCCATGCCGGGTACAGTGCCGCTAATCCCGAAAACAAAATACCGGTTAACACCCCCACTAACAAGTAGTTCCATTGGAAATCAGGATACAAAGCGTTTCCTATCGGCATGTCAAGATTTGCCAACGCATCTCCCAATTGTATCCCCACCGATTCCGTCCACATCGACACCCCAGCACCCAAAACACCCCCTACGATGCCCCCTATTATACCGATCATCAGCGCTTCCATCACCACCAAAAAGACAATCGACTTCTTACCGACACCCAACGCTTTCATCATCCCGATTTCTTTCTTGCGTTCCAACACCGACATCAGCATGGTGTTGGCGATGGTTGATCCAGCGAGAATCATGAAAATAGCGATCAGGAAGCCGATCATGACGTCTAATTGGCTCAGGGCTTGCACCATTCCACCTTGCTTTGTCCATGGGCGGACCACCAGTTCCATGTTTCGCCAGGTAGGAATATAATTCTGCACCGACTGCGCCGCCGTTTCCGCATTCTGCATGTTATCGGTCATCAGCAGGATTTCCGTGCTGCGATCCGTCATATCCAACAATTCCTGAGCAGTCTGAATCGGCAGCATGAACGTGTTTTTGTCCATCGGATTGATATTGGTTCTGAAAGTGCCGCTGACCACTAAATCCATCGCGTACAATCCCCGTCGTGACGTGGACGCCCAAATCCAAATGGTATCCCCCACTTCGACCTCCAATTCTTCCCGCAGTAATTCACCCAACAATACTTCGTGACTATCGGGAAGAGGAACACGTCCTGAATGCAATAGTTCATTCGGTCTGAGGATTCCGTCCTCTTTCTCAAAGTCGATGCCAAGCCCCGAATGCGGCTTAATGCGTGAGACCTCGCCGGTCTCTAAAAAACCCCAAAAACTGATTCGGGGTGATGCGATAAAAACGGTCGGCAGTTGTTCCAGCGAATCGCACAGTGCCGCCACGTCAGGAAGTGTGATGTTCAGAGGACGGAGGATTTCCTTTTTCGCATATTCCGGTGCGGTAATCCTTACGTGACCGGTTTGCAATTGTATCGCTTTTTGGAACACCGTGGCGGCAATTCCTTGAAAATAGCTGAGAGCAAACACCACAATCGCCACTGCAAAACCCACCGCAGACGCCGTCAGCAGCGTCCGCCGCCGGTTTCTGCCCACATTTCGTATCCCAACACGCCACAGGAAGTTCATCGATTATCCCGTTTTAGTAGTATCCAGTTCGGGTATAAACTTATGATTTATTTCAGATAAAGTCAAGCAATTTGTTTTTGAAAATATAACCGGTTCATTTGGACTAAATGTGAACTTCTGCGTTGGTGCTAAATTTCGTGATTGTTGATAGTTAGATCAACAAAAGTACCAAGAGTATAAGAAAATGTAAAATTTTTGTAAAAAATCGTATGACAGTGATTTAGCCCTTGACTTTTGCCAATTCCCTAACTATATTAAAGTGGAAGTATTCGTGATGGTGGATTTTAGACAATCCCGCCTATAACTAACCATTGCGAATGGAGGGTATATCATGAATGAGTATTGGTTAGCCTTTCCTCGCCGACAACACTTCTGCTTCCTGCTATCGTTGTCAATACTTATCGTTGCATGTTTCTCCCTGTCCTACGCCACGATTCTACATGTTCCATCACAATATCAAATTCAGAAATTGATTCTGATCAAGTAAAGGAAATTTACCAACAATCAGCTGAAAAGAATCTTTGAACCAAAAGCAGTGAGGTGTGAAATGCGTTGGAATTTTTCTACAAAAATAGTAGGCATCGCCGTAATTATGCTGCTTCTTAGCCAAGTTGCATTTGGGCAATTCCACTGGGTAAGACCCCCGGAAAATCCGGTTTTACCAAGTTCACAGTCCGGGTGGGATTCACGGTATGCCTGGGCGCCGTCTGTGATTTTTAGAGATGGTGTATATCATCTATGGTATTCTGGGTGGTCGGGTTCTGGTGGATCCGACATTGGATATGCCACTTCTTTGGATGGGATACATTGGGATCGCTGTCCCAGTAACCCTGTGATAAATGGTAGTGTTATGCCATGGACCGGAGGGACGGTCCGGGTTCCGGCAGTCACGTTGATTATTGACAGATATGTAATGATTTTTGGAACGCACAATGCAGGTGGATGGCAATCACACTCTTACTTTGGCATCGCTGCCTCCGTGGATGGCGTTTCTTGGAATGTATGGCTTGACCCCATATTGTCTGCGGGACCGGCTGGATCCTGGGATGAAACTTCATTAAGCCAAACTTCTTCAATTGTTGAATGGGGAGGAAGGTATTGGATTTGGTACAGCGGCTATGGGTCTATGGGGTGGGGAATAGGAGCTGCTTATTCTGATGATTTAATTACCTGGGAAAAATCCGAATCAAATCCGGTGTTTTTACCCAGTACACCAGGGCAATGGGACGGATATTCGGTTGAATTTCCGGAGGTTTTCACCAAAAATCATCGACTTGAAATGTGGTACGCAGGACAAGTTAGTTTTGGGAACAGGCTCTGCATTGGTATAGCACATTCTTCCGATGGAATAACTTGGGAGAGATCGGACTGGAATCCGGTGTTCGAGCCATCTCAAGGCAGTGGATGGGACAGCTATCGGATAATTTCTCCTGCCCCTATTATTATGGGTGATCAGGTGAAAATGTGGTATTCTGCCGTGGGGCATTCATCACCATGGAATAACTGGAATATTGGGGTGGTGATCGCTCGAATTGAGCCCGACGAGTATATTGCTCAAAAATCAGAACCATTGCCGACTAGTGCAAACTTGAGAATCCAGGGACCGAATCCTTTTAATGCTTCAACTGGCTTGGAATTTACTCTCACAAATAATTCTGAGGTAAGTTTAAGGATATACAATAGCTTGGCACAGCTGGTAGATATATTGGAATCCGGCATATTACCTGCCGGTAGTTACACCCGGATTTGGGATGCGACCCAATATGCATCAGGCGTCTATTTTGCCGAGTTAACCGTTGGATCACATCGCCTGGTTGAACGGTTGATTCTGATCAAATAACCAGATAGTCTAACAATATAGTGATAAAAAAACCCGCACCGGAAGGTCTGATGCGGGTTTTTATTTCAAGGTTGCTTTATCTTAACATCGCATGTATCTGTGATAATGCCGCAATCACTGCGGTATCGCTGCGAAGCCGTCGCTGACCCAAGTTGAAAGGCACCGCCCCATAAGCATCCAACAGGGTGCACTCTTCCTCGGAAAAACCCCCTTCCGGACCCACTACAATGATTACCGATGTGTTCTTAGTAGTCAGTATTTCACCCTTTGCAACGATAATTTCCGTTAATCTTCCCCCCTTTATATCCGCATAAAACATAGTAACGTTTGCCGATTGCCCGGATTCCAAAGCAGCTTTCAGATTGGGGAATTGACTGATGACAGGCAGCACCGACCGCAAGCACTGCTTCATGGCAGCTAAGGAAATCCGGCGCCAGCGATCCAGCCTGTTGTCGGTGATTTTGGCGACCGAGTGAGTGGTTTGCGTCACCAGGAAACCGGTGACACCCAATTCGGTGCCTTTTTCGATCACCGTGTCCATCCGTTGCCCCTTCAACACCGGCACGATCACCTTAATAGGGATAGTTGCCTCTCCCCAGGATTGTTCCTTCTTCTCGATCTGACCTTCAATAACATCCGGAGCCATATTAATCAAAGTAACCCAATACGCCGTCCCACACCCGTCCACCACCATAATCTCATCCCCCGGCTTATGACGCAGCACATTCCGGATATGATGCGCTTCCTGGTCGATTATTTCCACCGTACCGTCGGATTGATCGATTCGGTCCGGAGGGGTATAGAAAACTTCGGTGTGTCGCATAAGACTTTTATAGTATTATGATAATACTAAATTAAAATGCTACCCGGCTGTGAATGGTTAGCTTGGCGTCCATGAAGTTAGAATCCGGTGACCATCCCGCTTCCAGTCGAAGTATATCCAAATATGGCAGGTGTACATGTAGTCCTACTCCCCAGCCGGCTTGGAATTTGTCGACGGCAGCTTCTCCCGGTTCGATCCACACTTGTCCCAGTTCCGCAAACAATCCCGCCGACAACCCGTATTTCAAATTCCGGAAGTATTGTTTCGCGTAGGGCGCTCGCTCCCAGGTGAAATAATGTACTCCAAACAACGGATGTCGCAGTTCCAGAGACCCCAAGAAAATCCCTTTGCCTTCCTCCGTGTCCCCCCGCCATCCTCGCACTTTGGTTCCCGATCCCAAGAAGAACCGGCGGTACAACGGTACCTGTCCCCCGGACATCGCCACTATACCGCGTTCACACAGGATGAAGTCCATCCATACCTGCCGGTAATGCCTGAGTTCCAAACTGGCGCCCCCAACTCCACTTTTACCATCCAGCATCAGGTCTTCCATCATCGCACTCCCGGATAAACTAACACGGTGATACCAACCCCGGGTGGGATATTCATATAGGTCGCGCTCGTCATTGACGAATGTGACGCTTATGGAAATCCAGTCGTCATGGAGTTCATCGGTGCGCATCAGTTCCGGATAATCGGATTGATACCTGGTGACTCCCAAAGTAACCATCAGGCGGGTATCAAGCCCAAACCGGCGTTGGCAGGTAATCCTGCCGCCGGTGGTCTCTAATTCAGCGTCCAGATCGCGGAATATTTCGTTTTTCACCTCCCTCTTAACACGAAATACCTCCACCGACAAGCCCCAGGTTCCCTGCCCATACAACCAGGGATTGGAATACGATAACTGATACCCGCTTTCGTACCCGGTCCATACACTGGTGGAAATCCGCTCGTTCCGTCCCCGAAAATTCTTCTGGAGGTACTTCAGTCCATAGGTAATCTTAGAAAAATCACCACCTTCCTTCCGCCAAAACGGCATGGCGAATATGTACCATTCTTCGGTCACCCGCACTAAAATTTCGTTGCGCTGGTCGCGAACCCGGCGCATCACCTCCACCCGGTTGAACAACCCCAAATTTTGGATCCGTTTCCGGTTTTCTTCGATTTGTGGCGGTGACATGGTGTCACCAACTTGTACGCTCATTTCCCGGAGGATGATGTAGGGCTTGGTGACCCGAACCCCTTCGATTACAATGGTATCGATGACGAAAATATATTGCGGTGGCATTGTTCTCAACGTGTCTTCGGCCGCATCGCTCAACGCTGTTCCCGAAAATAACCACAGAAATAACATCGTGAGGGTCTGGAGTCTGTTCATCGTAGCCTTTAGAAATGCCAGCGTAAATTGATGTCAGCAAATAATAAGGATTGATCACCCCGTTCCCGGTCCTCCACCCACTGCCACTGACCGGACGCTTGGATTTGCACGGCATGAGAGTACGACCAGTTCCAGATCAACGTGGGTCCGGAAGTGTGGATTTCCTGGAACAATGACTTGGTGCGTTCCGAAAGCGAGATGGTGTCATACCGCCATCCCAATCTGAGGCTTTCCACCCATCCACCGGACAGTTCCCATCCCAAGGATGACCGATACCCGACCGTGATCTGGAAGCGTTGTGCCCGGTATTCCTCGGAAATCTGTTGTATCCACTCCGACCAATCCAATAACCCGCGATCCTCCAAGTCCAATCGATAAATCATTAAGCAATTGACGTGTCTTATCAAAGGCAAATGGAGGCTGTCCATGGCGGTGTATCTGCGATAAACATCGCTTCTCGGTACGTCCAGCGGTTCGAAATCGTATTCTCTATAGGTAGCAGTGACCAAAAAACTATTCCTGTTAACCACCCCGGGGAATGGCGTTGACGTCAGTGAAGTTCCCAAACGGAACACCCGTCGCCAATAATTATATTCGCTCTTTTCCGCATAGATGTACACCAAATGGTCCAAATAAACCGCCAATTCCTGCGAAAATGTCAGGAATCGGTTTATCGGTCGGCTGTACACTAATGAAATCCGGGTGGACCATTCGTCCCGGTCATCGAAATTCATGGTATCCGGAGTGTCGAACTGGTTTTTCAATACCGATGCATTGATGGAAAGCCGGTCTTCCGGTGATAAGTGGATGGTTCCTGATGCCCGGAGCGCCTGGTGTCGTCCGTTGATGCGGTCATCATCGAATTCCTGATTCTGAGCATTCCATTCGTATAGAATTTGTCCGCTGTACGTTTTCCACGAAGTCAACACGGTTGCCTGAAATGCCGTTTCCACTTCCCGGTGATGGTTTCTGCTGATGCCGGTGCTGATTTGCACCCGGGAATCCCGGACACTGGTGGTGATTCTAAGGTCATGTCCTTTCCCTAACGGATAGCCTAACTGATTCTGTACTCGGCGCTGGATTTCTTCCCGCTGAGCCACCTCACCCCCTGTCGCCAAGTAATAAGAACGTTTTCGTTCTTGATAATTGGCTTCGAATTCATCGAAGGTGCCCTGCTCGAAATCGCCACGAATCCGGTAGCCGGCTTGCAAATCCCGGTTCTGCCGATTGCCCAGTTCCTCCACCCCCCACGCAAACGACCCATTCCCCCATGATGGTGGATCAAGTAACACGCTTGTCGCGACTAAAGAACCTCGATCTCTGTATCCTTGACGGAAATCTTCATGAAAACCGAAAGACGGAAAAACTTCCGCCCACGGTACCGGAATCACTGCTACCCCCAGTCCATGCTGTACCCAATGCATCTGATGTTGGAATTCGTCTGAATAAGCATCCGCATGCACCCAGCCGCGCAGTTCCAGCATTCGATGCAACGGTCGGGTACCCCGAAACATCACATCCTCGTCGAATGTCCATTCCCTGCCGTTGTTGCGGATGTTCCGCTGCCGGATGTTCACGGTTCTGGTCACTGCGAACCTGCCAAGGTCGGTGCCTTGCATTCGGTATATGCTGCCCCAGTCTATCACATCAATTCCCGATCGGAAGGACATGATCGATGTATCGGACCGCTGAAAATCCTGGGGAAGAAAAGACGGAGCAAGCGCCGGTGTGGCTTTAACCACCGTTGGTGGTAACAACCCACACAAAATAATTAGCGCTGTAAAACAAAGCCACCTCATGGCGTCCCGGAACCTGTCGCATCAATATGTGGTGCCGATTCCGATTCTTGCGTGGCGACGGGAGGTTGGGATTTTCGAGGAAGGGATTCCGGGATAATAGCCCCGCCGGATATCACCAATTTCAACGCTTCTTCCACCGATAGATCCAGGGGGATAACATCGGATTTGGGTACGAATAACAAGAATCCGGAGGTTGGATTAGGGGTGGTGGGGAGGAATATACTGATTACGTCAGCAGGCAGTGATTCCTGCACCGGTCCTTGTGTATCCTGGGTAAAGAATCCGATTGAATACATGTTTTTACGGGGGTATTCCACCAGGACCGGCTTTTGGAACACTTCCCGTTTGTCGGAAAAGATCGCCTGGGAGATTTGATTGATTGCTCCATATATCTTGTTCGCCAACGGGATCCTGCCCATGATCTTTTCGGCGGTGGTGATGATTTTCTTGCCCATGAAATTACGGGTGATCACGCCGGCGATCAGTATCATTATCACCACCGCCACAAATCCCAAACCGGGGATGTTGTGCCTGCGGAAAAACTCCAAATTCACCACATTACCCAGCACCAGTCTAATCGACTCGTTCAGGATGCCGTCCACTAACAGAAACAGATTCCACAGAAGGATAATGGTCAAAAAGATAGGTAGGAGTACCACCAATCCCGCGAAAAAATTGGCTTTAAGGGATTTAATCATTATAATCTCTTCCCCCCCTGCGACTTGTCCGGCAACTGCCGGATCTGCAGGGGGGGTATAAAGGGGGTCTCTTGTTAGTCGGATTCCGAATAAACCTGACTTGATCTTATCTCAAATACTTAAAGAATTCCGTTTCCAACGGCAACACCATCGTAGTGCGGGATTTCAACGTTTTTTCATAGGCAATCATGGTGCGGTAGAAATCGTAGAACCTTTCATCCTTGCTGTAGGCGCGAGCATAAATTTCGATAGCTCGTGCTTCACCTTCACCGCGAATAAACTGCGATTCACGATACGCATTCGCTAAGATGATCGCCTTGTCCTTATCGGTTACCGCTCGGATTTTCAGGGCTTCCTCTTCCCCTTCCGACCGGTATTGCTTGGCGATTCGGTGGCGCTCAGCTTTCATGCGGTCGTACACACTTTTCTCATTTTGGGGCGGTAAATCAGCCCGCTTAATCCGCACATCCACCACTTCGATGCCGTATTCCAACATCTTAATGTTGGATTTTTCCGTCACGATTACCATGATCGTGTCACGATTCGCCGACACGATATCTTCCAGGTCATGTTGCCCCAATTCGGCTCGAAGTTCCGAGTAAACAATATCATCCAACCGTGACTGGGCTCCGTTTTCCGTTCGGACTGTCTGGAGGAACTTCAACGGATCGACAATCCGCCACTTGGCGTAGTTGTCCAGCTCCAGCTTTTTCTTATCCCTGGTGGTAATGTCTTCCGGAGCCGCATCGTAATCCAGCAACCGCTTGTCGAATACTGTAATGGACTGAATAGGCCAGGGAATCTTGAAATACAATCCCGGTTGCTGCACCGTCCGGACCGGCTTTCCCATCTGCAGGATGACCACCTGATTCTTCTCATCAACCACATAGGTGATCGATAGAATCAGAATCAGCACTACGATAACACCGATAATTTGCCAACCTCGCTTACTCATGGCTACCTCCTGCAGACTGTCGCAGGTTCAGCAAATTCAGAATACTTGCTCCCCCGCCTTTCTGCGTTTGAATCACGTACTTATCGATGTGGGGAAGGATTTCTTCCAGGTTTTCCAACAGCATACGCTTCTTGGTGACGTTGGGTGCTTTCTTGTACTCCCTCAGGACTGCCACGAAATTGGCGCTGTCGCCTTCCGCCATGGCAATCCGCTCCGCCCGGTATGCTTCCGCTTCCCGCACCATTTTTTCCGCCTGCCCGCGGGTTCTGGGAATCAGGTCGTTCTGGTATCCCTGTGCCTCGTTAATCATCTTTTCCCGATCCTCCTTCGCCGACGCCACGTCCTTAAACGCCGCATCTACTTCCTGAGGCGGGTTGGCATCCTGTAATTGCACCGCGATCACCTGGATGCCGCATTCATACAGGTCCAGGATGGTCTGTAATTCAGCCTTGGTATCCTGCATGATTTCCTCTTTGCGGTCGGTCAGAGCATCATCGATGGGACGGCGTCCCACCACCTGCCGCAGGGCTGCTTCCCCGGCATTATGGATTGTTTGCGCCAAATTTCGCACCTTAAACAGGTATTTCACCGGATCTTTGATCCGATACTGCACCGACACATCCACGTCCACGATGTTTAAATTGCCGGTCAGCATTAAGGACTCGTTCGGTATAGAGCGGTAAGACGCTGGTGGTCCCGGGTCAACGGTACGAAATCCGATCTCCGCCCGTTTTACCTCCTTGACTTTGGGAATGTCGATGGTCTCGATCGGGTAGGGCAGGTGATAATGCAGCCCGGGATCCACCACCCTGGACATTTTCCCAAACTGGCGAACCACACCCTGGGAATCAGGTCCCACGATGTAGATGCCGGTCAAGAACCAGATGATACCGACCACGACTACCAATCCCAGTATCCCTTTCCCAAAAACCTTGGAAAAATCTGGTATTCGGAAGATTTCGCCGCCGATGTTGATGGTTCGCATTGGAATTTTCATTAGATCTCCATGTTATGTGTAGATAATGTACTTTCTCAATGATGAGGATTTGTTCCCGCCAGGTTTCAAGTGAAACGTAACCTGGCGGATTGTTTCTATTTCAATGAGGATACAGGATATAGAAAATAACCGAAAGTCCCCCCAGCACCCACAACCCCGCCGGGATTTCCTTAGCCCGACCGGTCACGATTTTCAAAAACGGGTACAGGATGAAACCTGCGGTCATGCCGATCCCGATGTTGTAAGTAAAAGACATCAGGGTTATGGTGAAAAACGCTGGGATCAATTCGGTCATATCATCGAATTTCAACCGGACAATCGGCGTGATCATAAATACTCCCACAATGATCAATGCCGGACCGTAGGCAAAAGCCGGTATTGTAGTCAGGAAAGGCGAGAAAAACAGGGCACATAGGAACAGAATCGCCACCACCACCGCCGTCAATCCGGTACGCCCTCCTTCCTCGATCCCCGACGCCGACTCGATAAAAGTGCCTGCGGTGGTAGTTCCCATCAGCGAGCCGAATACCGTCGCCACCGCATCAGCCATTAACGGACGTTCGATTCCGGGAAGGTTGCCCTTTTCGTCTAAGAACCCAGCCCGTGCCGATGCCCCAATCAATGTCCCCATGGTGTCCACGAAATCGAGGATAAACACCACCAGAATCACCTGCAGGAATCCTAAGGTGAACACCACACCGAAATCAAGCTGGAATGCGATTTCCGACAGGTCCCAGTGGAACGACACCCATTGTTCCGGCAGCGGTATCAATCTGGTTACCATTGCGACAATGGTTGTTAGGATCATACTAATAAGGATAGCGCCCTTCACCTTCCATGCGAACAACATACTCATCAGCAGCAGGCACAACACCGCCATCAATACATGTGAGGAACCGATTGCCCCAAATTTTACCGGTGCTCCCGGCACTCCCAATTCCACCAATCCGGTGTTGTTCAATCCGATGAATGCTAAGAAAAGCCCAATCCCCACCGCGAAGCTGACCTTCAACCCCTCGGGAACCGCTTCCACTAACCAACTGCGGATTCTTAACGCCGTCAACACCACAAACAGCACCCCCCCAAGGAAAATAGCCGCCAGCGCGGTCTGCCACGAATACCCCATCACCTTAACCACCGTATACGCAATAAATGCATTTTCCCCCATGTACGGTGCGATAGCGAACGGACGGTTCGCGTAAAGCCCCATAATCAGCGTCCCGAAAGCTGCCGTAAGGATAGTCGCAATCATCGAGGGACCTTTGGGAATGCCAGCCGCTTCCAGAATCGCTGGGTTCACTATTATAATATATGCCATAGTAATGAACGTAGTGAACCCCGCCAGAACCTCGGTACGAACCCTGGTCTGGTGGGCTTCAAGACGGAACAGTTTTTCGAACATCTTCGAACCCGAAAATGACTGAGGAGGGTAATTTTTGGTCGTTACAGGCTGTATTTATATTTCCCGCCGCATCCGCCGTACTGGAATGTATAGCTGTTCCCGGTATTTCTGTACCGTGCGCCGGGCGATTGGATAGCCTTCTTCTGCCAGCAATTCCGCGATTGCCTGGTCGGAGAGTGGGTTGGACTTGTCCTCTTTATCGATGATATCTCTCAACTTGTCTTTGATAATCTTGGTGGAAACCTCTTCGCCACTGGAAGTCTCCATCCGTTCGCTGAAGAAATACTTCAACTCGTACACCCCCCAATCGGTCTGCACGTATTTCCCATTCGTCACCCGGGATATGGTGGAAATATCCATGCCGATTTCTTCAGCGATGTCATTTAATATCATGGGCTTCAGATAGCTTTTGCCCTTTTCGAAAAAATCCATTTGTTTCTTAACAATCGCCCGCATGGTCCTCTGTATCGTGGTGCGGCGTTGATGGATGGCGTTAATGAACCAGCGAGCGCTTTCCAATTTTTTGGTGACGAAATCGCGGATCTTCTTGTCGGTCTTCTTCCCCTGCAGGATCATGTTCCGGTAAGCAGCATTAACGTGAAAACTGGGGATGTTCCCGTCATTTAGATATACCACATATTCATCGCCCACCTTCTGGACGATCAGATCGGGGATTATATAGTTCTGTTTTTCATCGAAATAACCCTCACCGGGCTTGGGATTCAACCGCCGGATATCTTCGAATGCCTGCCGGATATCGTCTGTAGTAATGTCCAGTTTCTTGGTAATGTTTTCGTATCGCTTGTTGATAAAATCATCGAAGCATTCATCCAATACCGCCATCGCATGCGGATTGGGATCCTTCTGCAGTTTCATCTGAATCAATAGGCATTCCATGAGATTGCGCGCCCCGATCCCCGCCGGATCGAACGTCTGCACCAGCCGGTGCACCGGTTCCACCTGTTCTAATGGAACATTGAGATCTTCCGCAATATTCTCCAAAGGATAATCTAAATAACCGTCGGCGTTGATATTCCCGATGATGTATTCGCCGATTTCCCCCTGACCGTCCGTCAGACTTTGCAAGTGCAATTGCTCTTCCAAATGTTCAGCCAACGTCAACACATGAGGGCGCGGGATTTCCACCAATTCTTCCGACGGTCGCGATGGCTTGTATTCGAAAGGCTCGTCATCAGCTAAAATATCCTCCCAATCAATTTCTTCCGCCTGAGTCTCAGGTTCCGGCTCCTCGGTGCTATCTGCTTCATCATCCGGTTTATCAACCACTTGCAAGTCTTCGTCGGATTCCTCTAAGAACGGATTCTCCTCCAGTTCCCCACGAATTCTAAGTTCCAGTTCCAATAGGGGAAGTTGGATTAGTTCCGACCGCAGGATTTGTTGCGGTTGGAGGATTTGCTCCTGTCTGAGTCTTAAGTCCTGTCGAAGTTGCATCAGAAAACCTAATTATCGATGCGTAGGTCAGGATCCCCGCGATCCTGACAATTTCTATGATCATCCTATTCGTCTATTGTTCGTAATCTCCCTCCGGTGTCAATATCTCGAAAGCTATTAGGAATCGCGTGCTCTGTTCCGATTCATCCGGTGACGCATGACTGTCCACCAGCGCTACTTGTACATTGGTACCACCCAAATTCCATCCTAACCCGGCGGTGAAGGTAATCATCGGGTCGGCGCTGGCTTCCACTGGATCCGATTCCCAACAGCCCCCTACTCTTAAATCGGCACCCATCCAAGGAAACTCCACCCCACCAGCCGCACCCCATTGATTTTTCGTCATCGACCCCTGATCCACCATCCAACTGGTCACGTCAGAATATCCCCGGTAGTAGATGTCAGCAGCGGTTAGGATCTGGTTCCATCGCTTCATGACACCAACTCGTACTTCCAATGGGCGTTTCCATTCTTCGGAAAACGAGGCTGAATTTACATCCGCATCACCGGACACGGTAATCGGTGGCTGAGTTTCCAATCCTAATGTCAAATCCGGTGTTGGTCGCCATTGCACATGAATCGCTGATGCGAATCCCAAGCCGGATGCAGTGTTATCTGTTTTGGTGCCGTCCCGGATTTCCTCCCATTTAGTAATCGACAGCCCCAATGATACTCCCAATGCCCATTGCTGCCCGATGCGTACCGCTATCGGAACTACCACCCTGTGTTCCGCTATCACATATTCATATTTATTATTCGGAAATTGATAGACGGCGCGATGTCCATAGGGCACACCGTATCCCACCCCAAACTTGACCGCATCGGTAGAAAATGTGGTTCCAATCCATCGTGGCAGGAATAGCGTCTGGGATTCCGATCTGAGTGGCGGCGATCCGTCGGAATAGGGAGTGCGTACATCGAATTCCGCACTGATAAACACCGGCGGCTGCCATGCCATCCCGGCAGGGGCGTATATCATCATCCCACCGGAATATTCCAGTGCAGTTCTCACCCCACCCATTCCCCATCCGCGCACACCAATCGGATTGTTGCCCCGCAGGTCATTGTAATCATCGAAAAAACCGTATCGTCGATATGGTTCATCCTGGCAGAGTGCAGAGGTAATCATGCCCAATGTTCCCATGCTGAATAACACAATAAATAATATCCAAGTCTTTGTTGTCATTGTCATTCACATTCCATTTCGACTTCTTTCCCTAACATCAACTTATCGGTCCAACCGAAATTGTTCGCCAAGGTACAATTTCCTCGCTTCGGGATCATTGGCTAAAAATTCCGATGTCCCTGACTTCAGGATTCGCCCTTCGTACATCAAATAGGCTCGATCGGTGATTGACAGGGTTTCATGTACGTTGTGATCGGTGATTAAAATACCGATTCCGCGCTTTTTCAGGTCCGCCACTATGTTCTGAATGTCGATCACCGCTATGGGATCGATTCCGGCGAAGGGCTCGTCCAACAGGATGAATTTCGGTTTCGTCACCAGTGCTCTGGTTATCTCTACTCGTCGTCGTTCCCCGCCGGACAGGTTATACGCTTTGCTTTTCGCCAGGTGGCTGATTGACAATTCCTCCAGCAGCGATTCAAGCCGCTGCTTCCGTTCCTTGCGGCTAATGGGCAGCGTTTCCAGGATCGCCATAATGTTTTCTTCTACCGTAAGTTTCCGAAACACAGACGCTTCCTGGCACAAATAGGCGATTCCCAGCCGGGCGCGACGATACATGGGCATTCGGGTCACGTCCCGATCATCTATGAAAATTTTACCTTCTTTCGGTCGGATCATCCCGGTCATCATGTAAAATGTGGTGGTTTTTCCGGCGCCGTTGGGTCCTAACAGCCCCACGATTTCCCGCTCATGAACCTCGATCGATACCTCATCGACTACCCGGCGCTTTCCGTATACCTTCACTACACTTTCTGAGCGGAACACCGACCGCTGGCTGGTATCTTTAGCAGGTGTCTCAATAGCTGCGTCCAACTCTTCCGTGTTAGCTGTTTCAGATTTTTCCGTTGTGTGGTCCATAGGCGAATTAGTGGTTGGCTCTCCCAGCCATCCTTTCCGGATAATAGGTTCCTTGAGTGCCGCCTGATACTTTGATCCGGGATACTTCACCGTCCCGAGTCCACAGGGTGATTTGATCGCCCGAGACTCGATTGACACCTTTGTGTTCCCCTTCCTCCAATGGATAGTAAAGTGCTTCCGCTTGTCCGGTGATTACCGCTTGGGTCAATTGACCGTCTTCTAACGATAAATCTATGGTTTCCCCACGCATCCAATTCATCCGACCGTTGTCCAACGTGTCGGCAGGGATCACCGCTAACGCGTGGTCATTCACCAACACCTGATCGATGTTTCCTTCCCGGAAAAACAGCGAAATTTTGTCCCCCTGCATCGTCTCCTGATCGCTGATGATTTTAGGCGATCCGGTCAGTACCGCCCATCCTTCCACTCTATTGTATTCCAACAGGTCGCTGGTGGCTTTCAGGTCTTCCCGAAGCACCAGCACGCTGTCGCGAGCGATTGCCAACCCGTCCTCGATGCGATATTCAATCTGCTCCCCGAAGATCTCCATCCGCACCGAATCGGTAGTATCCCGTTCCGTAAAAACCGGATCTCCCATTACTTTGGCTAATCCACTCTTTTCGAGGTAAGTTCCCTTCCGCCCGGCGATGGTCGATCCACTGATCAGATCGGTCAGCAGTACCCCCCCGTCGAAATAGGCTTCCCCGTAGTCATCGAAATACATCGCCTTCTGGCACTGGATTTCCATCGTGTCCTGGACGATAACCACATCGCCAGTCGCGTTTACCCGTTTGGTAGTTTCATTGTACACCACATGCCGGGCGGTCAATGTTCGCACGGTGTCCCAGAACACCACATTCCCCTCGAAAATCAGCCGTCCTTCTTGCTGGAAATGTATCGCCTTATCGCAGGTCACATGCAGGCTGTCCTGCACCAAATGTACCGACCCAATCAGCTCTTTGATCGCCTTCCCGTTGCGAGTCCGGTTTCGCAGGATATCGGCATGAATCAACTCGATCGGTCCCGGAGGTGTGGTCTTATCTTCCGCCACACTCCATGGAACGATGGTTGTTGCTAATATCGCCACTACCGCTATCTGGACGTTTCGGGCTGCCGATCTCACGAATCTTCAACCGCCAATGTGTCTATTACTTCCTTCAAACTGTCGGATTCAGTGGTATCCGAAGTCACATCCTGCTCTACGTCCCGTTCCCGGCGCAGATCAAATTCCCGCACTGTCTTGCCGGTCGGTTTCTTGATCTCCCAATTCTCCAATTGCCCGTCGGATACCAATCCAAACCCATACAAGGTATCTAATTCGGTGGTGATGGTAACAAAGGTATCGGAAACAATCTCGTCGCGGGTATGGTCCCAGCGGATGGCTTCTGTCTGCAGCGTCTGCCCGCTGTCGGACACCACCACTACATTTCCCCAGGCGTACATGTCACTCTGATCCTGATCGCCTTCCACCAACCCGCGTTCAGCGGTCAATCGCGATGTATGCTTCCCCTCGTTATCGAAGAAATCCACCACTACACCGCTGTCTAACCAGGTTTCGGATTTCTGCTTGTAACGGGCGATATGACCGGCTTGGATCCGGGAGGTGATTACCCCATCGCGGGTCAAGATTATGGTGCTTTCCCAAATCTCCTGTTCCGGACTTTCCTTCGTCGAATCCCTCATCGATACTTCGTAAGACGACCGGTCCACACACCCAGTCTGCCACAAAGAACAACACAGCACCACCGCCAAAACCCCAGTAATTCCTAAACTTACAATCCATCGCATACTGTCGCTTGACCCTATCATCCAATCCCCGCCTGCAGCAGGTCATGCATGTGTATTATCCCCTGGGTTCTGCTGTTATCGTCTAATATTGCTAAATGGGTGATTTTGTACGTTTCCATTATATGTATCGCTCGGGTGGCTAAAGCATCTGCATCCACTGTTTTCGGGTTTCGGGTGGCGAAATCCCCTGCCACCACGTTGCTCAGATCGGTAGTGCGTTCCATCAGCCGTCGAAGATCACCGTCGGTGATTATCCCAGTTAATCTCCCGTCGTTATCCAATACACAGGTGACCCCAAGCCGCTTTGATGTCATCTCCAAAATTACCTCTCTAAGCACCGTCTGCTCCCCTACTTTCGGGATCTCATCACCCGTGTGCATGATGTCCCCGATCTTCAGCAGCAGCTTCC
>CBDVBD010000012.1:0-37954 GCA_965372135.1 uncultured bacterium
GTACTATAGAGCATCCCTTGCAGGTGGATGTACGTCACCAGGTGTATTCCTTAGGGTCGTTCGGGATTGTTCCACCAAGCATTACCCGGAAATTCGACCTGACTCTGGAGACCTATTATTTCCGGTTCGATGTGGAGCGGATTATGTCCAGCCTGCCGGATCTGCAGCGATTTGGAGAACTGCCGCGGTATCCTTCCGCAAATCTCGACCTGTCCTTTGTGATGAACCGGTCGCAATCGGCTCGGGATTTGGTGGATGCTATCAATCAGTTCGGGGGGGAATACTTGGTGGGTGTGGAAATCTTCGACGTATATGAAGGTGACCGCCTACCGGAAGACAAGAAAAGTATCGCAGTTAGATTGGAATTCCGCGCCCTTGATCGGACATTGGTCGAACAGGAGATCCGCGAATTCCAAAATGCCATCGTCGCCGGCGTCGAAAAAGACGTGGGCGCAGTACTCCGTTCATAAAGGGTAATCAATTGGACATATCACCTCTGGAAGCGTTGGAAGCCAAGGTCGGTCGCGTAGTGGAACGCATAAGCACCTTGCAAGCAGAAAACGATGAGTTGAAAAAGACAAACCAGGACTTGGAAAGCCGTTGTCACGAATTACAGAAAGAATTGAAAGAGTCTAAACGTTCCTTGAAGGTGCTGGAATCCGAACGATCCCAATGGATGGAAGGAAATAAGGAAAAAGAGGATCAGATCCGATCCAAAGTATCTTCCCTGCTGGAAAAGCTTGAGGAGTGGGAAGAATAACCCGATAATTCTTTTACACATAAATAGCGCATAGAGTGACTAAGGCAGATTGCCCAAGATTTGAGCGCGTACGAACAATGATGAGAACGAACCTGGGGCTGATTCTTACTTAATTAGGCCATTGAGATGAATGATCACAGTCGAGTGGTCCACGTAACGATTTATGGTCAACAATATCCCATAAAAGGCAGTGCCAATGAGGAATATATTCGTAAAATCGCTGAATTTGTCGATACCAAAATGCGTGAGGTGGAGGCACAGATTAGCATCAAGTCCTCATTAAAGATTGCAATTTTAACCGCATTAAACATCGCTGCCGAATTGTTGTCGGTCCAAGAAGAGAAAGAACAGCTAATAGCATTATTCGAGGAGAAAACCCAGGAAATTAATAATGTCATCGATCAGGGACTTAAGGAATCCTAACCAGGATTCCGAAAAAAATCCCTGCCATTTTCCCTGCGTACACGTTTAAAAGAACCAACAGGTTAATCTTGGGAGCTCGGCTCTAGGCGTCTATTACAAGCCTCTGTCGCCCTCGAGGCGTCCCTCTTTAGGGTAGTGGAAGTAAGAACCGTGTAGGAGGGCACCCACCGTGTACAGAATGGTTCTTTTTTAGAACTCCGCAGGGGAGGCAGGGATTTTTTTGGGAAAGGAAATATAAATATGAGCATCGAACAACTCATCTTATGGGTCGTTCTTGGTGCAATCTTCTTCTTTGCCGGTTGGAAAATCAGTACACATATCGGGCAAAATCGTGTGGCAAACGCTAACGAAGCCGCCCGTAGAATTGTTGGGGATGCAAAAAAAGAAGCAGAGACTCTCCGTAAGGAGATGATCCTTGAAGCCAAGGACGAACAACTTCGACTAAAACAAAAACATGACCGGGAGGTTCAGGAAAAAGAAAAGGAAATGGCAAAACTGGAGCGGTCGCTCAGAGACAAAGAACTGAATATGAACCGCCGAAGTGACCTGGTGGACCATCGTGAAAAAGACCTGAAAGTCCTGGAACGAAACATCTTCGAACGCGAGAAGATGTTGAAAGTTAAAGACGAAAAACTAACCGCACTGATTTCCGAAGAGAATCAGAAGCTGGAAAATATCGCCCGGATGACCACGGAAGAAGCCATTGAACAGCTAAAAGCCAATCTTTTGGAAAAAGCCAAACAACAGGCGGCGGAAACCATCAAAGAAATCCGGGATACCGCCCAACTGCAAGCCAACCGTGAAGCTCGCGAAATCATCGTCAACGCCATCCAGCGTAGCGCCGCCGATCATTCAGTCGAGACTACGGTATCCGTTGTTAACCTACCCAATGATGAGATCAAAGGACGAATTATCGGTCGGGAAGGCAGAAACATCCGTGCTTTCGAACAAGCCACAGGCGTGGAAATCATCGTGGACGATACTCCGGAAGCAGTGATCCTATCCGGATTTGATCCTTACCGCCGTGAGGTGGCACGAATGGCGTTGGAGAAGTTGACAGGTGACGGTCGCATTCATCCCGGACGCATCGAAGAAATAGTGAAAAAATGCGAAAAGGAGCTGGAGGAAGTGGTTGCATTGGCTGGGGAACAAGCCATGATGGAAACCGGCGTGTTGGGACTCCATCCGGAATTACAGAAGTACTTAGGACGATTAAAATTCCGCACCAGTTACGGTCAGAACGTACTGCAGCATTCCATAGAAGTTGCCCATTTATCTGGTTTAATGGCTGCCGAATTGGGATTGGATGCCAATCTGGCGAAACGTGCCGGCTTGCTCCACGATATCGGTAAAGCGATCGACCGTAACACCGAAGGCACCCACGCCCAAATTGGCGCTGATTTAGTGAAGAAATACCGCGAAGGTAAGGTAGTACAGAATGCCTGTGCTGCACATCATGAGGATGTGGAATACATATCCCTGCTGTCGGTGTTGGTGCAGGCTTCCGACGCCATTTCCAGTTCCCGACCCGGCGCCAGACGTGAAACCTTGGAAGGATATGTCAAGCGGCTCAATCAGCTTGAGGAAGTCGCCACCTCCTTCGCAGGAGTATCCAAAAGTTTCGCGATTCAAGCCGGGCGTGAAATGCGGGTCATGGTGGAACACGACAAGGTCAGCGATGCGGAAGCCGATCAATTGGCATCCGACATTGCCGCTAAAATCCAGGAAGAAGTCGAATACCCCGGGCAAATCCGAATTACCGTCATTCGTGAATTCCGAGCGGTGGATTATGCGAAATAACTGCTTGAGATTTTATGACTTCCAGACTACTGTCGTTCAAGTTAGTGCAGAATGGGGACAGGATGTCTGAGAATTCAACTTTAGGTGCCGTCACACACCCTCGTGTGACGGAATAACAACGACTTAACTGGCAGACGAGGGCGTCTGCCAGCACGGTTTAGCTATTATTGGACGGATTAGGGATACCCTGTACCACGGGTGGCAATCATCTGTTAACTTAATATATTTGATTATTGAAGACGGGTATGTAGAATCGTAATGCCCCTTTGGGGCATTTTTTGTGGGTACTTGACATCAAATGGATACACTGTTCCGAAACGGTACAATTTGGGTAAAAAAGGGGGAACGGGCGGATGCGCTGGCTGTCCGTGGTCAACGGATATTGGCAGCAGGTCGCGAAGACCATGTCCGATCTTTCTTAAACCCACCGGTCGAAGAGATCGATCTTGATGGTAGGATGCTGATGCCCGGCTTCCATGACGGACACCTCCACCTGCTGATCGGTGGATTCAGCCTACTGGAATTGTCATTGGAAGGCATAACAGATCGCGACACAGCACTGGAAATGATCCAAACAAGAGCCCAGAAACCGGAAAGCGGCAGCGGTAGTGATGATCCCTGGTTATTCGGGATTGGGTATGACGAAAATCTGGTAACACTACACAAATCTGATCTTGACCGGTTATGTCCCAGAATCCCGGCAATAATCCGCACTCGCGACCTCCACTCAGCCTTAGTGAATGACGTTGCCTTAAAGCGAGCAGGAATAACACCTGATTCCCCAGACCCACCTGGTGGAAAAATTGAGCGTGATAATCAAGGACAACCCACCGGCATACTCAGAGAAATGGCAGTAGAATTGGTGGAATCCTTAGCACCGATGCCAAATCAACATCGCAGCTTACAGGCAATCGCACTCGCTCAAGAAGCCGCTTTCCGACTGGGAATCACGTCAGTCAGTGACTCAATCCGCGAGAAAAACCTGACGACGTACGCTGAGTTCCACCAAAGCGGAAAACGTAAAATCCGCATCAACGGCTGGCGGGTGGTGGAAGATTGGCAGTTAAATGACCTGCCATCGGCATCCACACCAGACACCGGATATCAATTATTGACCTTGAAGGGCTTCGTTGACGGTGCCATGGGCTCCGATACTGCCTGGCTGCTTGAGGATTTCCAACACCGCCCGGGATATCGAGGAATCAGCTTAGTTAGCGAGGATGAGCTGACTCATGCGGTACGACAAGCGATGAAATTGGGATACCATTTCGCTATACACGCCATCGGCGATCGGGCGAATCGCACCCTATTAAATGCTTATGAAACTGCCGGCATCACACCGGAACAACGATTCCGCATCGAACATGCCCAGTTGGTGGCAACTTCCGACATTCCCCGGTTCGGTCAATTGGGCGTAGTCGCCTCCATGCAGCCGATTCACTGCACCGATGATATGTCGTGGAAAATCAGAAAAATCGGAATTGACCGTGTTAAGAACGCCTACCCGTGGCGGTCACTAATGCGAAACGGTGCCCATTTGGTATTCGGCAGCGATTGGCCTGTTGCCAGCCACAATCCATTGGCTGGACTTCGTGCCGCCGTAACCCGAAAATCAGCCGACGGTACCCCGAAAGATGGCTGGAATGCTGCGGAAACAGTAACCCTGGAAGAAGCATTGGATATCTATACCCGCGGCGGAGCTTACGGAGCTGGATGGGAAGACCAAATCGGGACATTGGAACCGGGCAAATACGCCGACATGGTGGTACTAAGCCGAAACCTGTTCGAAATAAACCCCTTGGAATTCGATAATGTGACCATCATCCAATCCTGGGTTGATGGTGAATTAGTAATAGAAACGTAGGAGTAAAATCACTGATATCAGCAATCAAAAGACGAAAAAAAGCACCTCATAAAGCATAGAAAAAGTTGAAAATAATCTTGACATAAAAATTGTAAGTTCGTATATTAATAGGTTACATTTTTCTGTAAATAATTCCCAAGGAAATTGTTTCGGTGAAAACACTTATCGCAAAAAAACAGGACGTTATCCCCCAATGGTATCTGGTGGATGCCGATGATCAAATATTGGGGCGAATGTCCAGTCGAATCGCTTCCATACTGCGGGGAAAACATCGTCCGGTATTTTCCCCACACCAAGATTTCGGTGACCATGTGGTGGTGGTGAATGCAGAAAAAATCAAACTGACCGGACGAAAAGAAGAGCAGAAAGAATACTTCTACCACACCGGATATCCCGGCGGTGTTCGTACCACCCCGCTTTCCCGAGTGCGTGCCACTAAACCGGAACGGATTGTCGAACATGCCGTTCGGGGGATGTTGCCTAAAAACAAGCTGGGGCGTAAGATGCTTAAGAAACTACATGTGTATGCCGGTCCCGAACATCCGCACCAGGCACAGCAGCCGGAATCGGTGGACTTGAAAGAAATCTGGAAATAGGAATATTCGAGAATGGAAAAACAGCAAGACATTGAGCAATATGCCACCGGTAGGCGGAAAGGCGCAGTGGCGCGAGTGTGGCTATCGCCCGGGAAGGGAGATATCACTGTCAATAGTATGTCACTACTGGACTATTTCGGCAGAGAAATTCTCAAGATGGTCATCGAGCAGCCCCTTGACGTTACGGACATGTTGGGCAAGGTGGATATCAAAGCCACGGTAAAGGGTGGCGGGAAATCCGGCCAAGCCGGTGCCATGCGGTTAGGCATTTCCCGAGCCTTAGTATTAAGTGACGAGTCCTTTAGACCATCCCTGCGGGGGAAGGGATTGCTGACCCGTGATCCACGGGAAAAAGAGCGGAAAAAATACGGACTTGCCGGCGCCAGAAAACGTTACCAATACTCCAAACGCTAATCAAGAACCAATTCTAAAAACAATAGATTAAAACCATCATCCTTCGGGACCGGAAACCGGGTGCCTCTGGTCTATTTCCGGGATGAACGAAGGAGTTGACAAACCCGATGTAGGAGATTGATATGTCGAGAGTTACCATCGAACAACTACTTATGGCGGGGACACATTTCGGGCACCTTACCCGACGGTGGAATCCCAAAATGAAGCCGTATATTTTTATGGCGAAGAATAATATCTATATCATAGATCTCAAAAAAACGCAGAAGTGTATCGATGAAGCATGTAAGGCTTTGGCGGAAATCGTTGCAAATGGCGAAGATGTATTATTCGTCGGCACTAAAAAACAGGCAAAGGATATCATCCGTTCGGAAGCGGATCGCGCTGGCTGTCCCTATGTTGTAGAACGCTGGTTGGGCGGAATGCTTACCAACTATGCTACCATCCGCAGGGGATTGAAAACCCTGGCTGCTTTGGAGAAGAAGGTGGTTGACGGCACCTATGAAAAGATATCGAAAAAGGAGCGGTTGGCGTTAGATAAAGAAAGAACCAAGCTGGAGAAAGTCCTGGGCGGTATCCGGGAAATGAAAAAACTCCCCGGTGCGCTGTTTGTGGTGGATATTAAGAAAGAACACATCGCTGTGGCAGAAGCATACAAGCTGGGAATCCCGATCGTTGCCATCGTTGATACCAACGTGGACCCTGATAAAATTACCTATCCCATTCCGGGGAACGACGACGCCTTCAAATCGATTGGTCTGATAACCAGTGCAGTTACCGATACCATATTGGAGAACCGCAAAGCCGCCAAGGATCGAGCCGAAGTTGCAGTAGAAGCTCCAAAGGATAAAGATACCGAACGGAAGCCTGCTAAACGAGTGCGTCGTCGACCACCACGACATAAACCACCTGCGGAAGCAAGAAGAGAAACTCCCCCAAAAGAGACTCCGAAAAAAGAAGCTTCGAAGGAAGAACCTCCGAAAGAAGCAGCAAAAAAAGAACAACCAAAAGAAGCCCCCAAGAAAGAACAACCCGAAAAAGTACAACCTGAAGAGGGATAAATTGGCAGTAGAAATTAGCGCAAAAGATGTGATGAAGCTCCGCTCTATGACTGGAGCGGGAATGATGGACTGTAAAGAAGCCCTGAAAGCCAATGACGGTGACATGGACGCCGCTGTGGATTACCTGCGTAAGAAGGGCATTACCAAAGCCGCCAAGAAATCAGAACGTGCCGCAAATGAAGGTCAGGTGGCAAGCTTCGTGACTGACGATAAGTCACGCGGGTGTCTGGTGGAAGTCAACTGTGAAACTGATTTTGTAGCAAAAACTCCTGATTTTCAGAATTTTATGAATGACCTTGCTCAGCATTTAGCCGCCAAAGATTCCGAAGGTTCTCTGGATCAGGACACGTTGGCTGCCTATGTCATGGCGGACGGGAAATCGGCGAAAGACCATGTGACCGCACTAGTAGCGAAACTTGGGGAAAACATCACCTTGGGTCGCGCGGTAACCTACACCACGGATGGTGGATTCCTGACTAAATACATCCATCAGGGCGGGAAATTGGGTGTGCTGGTAGAGGTAAGTACCGACGGCGTACCTACAGAAGAGATCATCGAATTTGCCAAGGATGTGGCGATGCAGATAGCCGCTGCCAAACCGTCGGTAGTGGATCGTTCCGAAGTCCCTCAAGAGCGGGTCGATAAGGAAAAAGAAATATACCGCGAACAAGCGCTAAACGAAGGCAAACCGGAAAAAATCATTGACCGTATCGCGGAAGGAAAGCTACGTAAGTACTTCAGCGAGGTATGCCTGCTGGAACAGCCTTTCGTCAAAGATACCGATGTCACCATCGGTGAGAGCCTCTCTCGATTGACGAAAGATACCTCGAACCCAGCTGCAATCCGTCGTTTCGCCCGCATCCAAATTGGTCAAGCCGGATAACGCTTAAGCATGATTTCCCCCCAATACCGCCGCATTCTACTGAAACTCAGTGGTGAAGTCCTGATGGGGCAGCAGGGATTCGGATTGGATCCTGAAGCCATCGATGTCTTGGCGGATGAGGTGGTGGAAATCCACCAAATGGGGGTGAAAATCGGATTGGTGATCGGCGGGGGAAATATATTCCGCGGTTTGAAAGCCAGCGCAACCGGCATGGATCGTGTCACTGCCGATCATATGGGGATGTTAGCCACCGTGATCAATGCCTTGGCTTTTCAGGATTCCCTGGAGCGGAAAGGGATAGATACCCGGGTCCTGACCGCTATCACCATGAACCGGGTAGCGGAACCATTTATCCGACGCCGGGCGTTAGTGCATCTGGAAAAGAACCGATTAGTGATTTTCGCCGGAGGCACCGGAAATCCGTACTTTACCACCGACACCGCAGCTACATTGCGAGCGGCGGAAATGAAAGCGGAATTAGTGCTAAAGGGCACCAAGGTGGACGGGATCTATGATAAAGATCCCATGGAATTTTCGGACGCAATGAAGTTCGATGATATCAGCTATTTGGAAGTAGTTGACCGCGGACTCGGAATTATCGATTCCACCGCTGTGACCCTTTGCATGGAACGCCAAATTCCCATTCGAGTGTTTAATTTCAACGTCCGGGGAAACCTGAAGAAAATTATACTGGGTGAACCGATCGGAACACTTATCAGCACGGACGCATCATGATAAATGAAATTTTGACAGACACCGAAACCAGGATGGGGAAGACGGTAGACTCGTTGCGCCAGGAACTGACACGCATCCGAACCGGCAAAGCCAATCCGGCATTATTGGATCAAATTAAAGTACAATACTACGACCAGGAAATGCCCTTGAAACAGGTCGCCAGTATTGCGGTGCCTGATCCCAAACAGATCGTAGTACAGCCGTGGGATAAATCAATTTTAGTTGAAGTGGAAAAAGCCATCCAGAAAGCTGATTTGGGATTAAATCCCCACAATGACGGTAGCTTTATCCGTATCCCGATCCCTCCCTTGACTGAAGAGCGTCGTCGTGACTTGGTTAAGGCGGTTAAAAAAATGGTTGAGGATTCGAAAATCGCCCTGCGAAATATTCGACGCGATGCTAACGAACAGTTAAAAAAAGCCGAAAAAGACGGGAAAGTTTCGGAAGATGAGTCCCATCGAGCTCAAGACAAAGTGCAAGAGGCAATCAACGATAAATCTAATGAATTAGACCAGTTACTGAAACGGAAGGAGGAAGAAATCATGGAGATGTAGCGAACCGCACCACCTTTATGATTTCTCAAATCTCAAGTTGTAGGAGGAAGAACTATGGCGTTAATGATTAACGAGGAATGCATCTCTTGTGGTGCTTGCGAACCTGAATGCCCCACCGATTCCATCACCGAAGGAGATGAAATCTACGTGATCGACCCAAATACTTGTATAGAATGTGAAGGGCATTTCGACGAACCTCAATGCATCGAAGTATGCCCGGTAGATTGCATCATAAAGGCGGAATAAATACTAAAAAATTGCAGAATCCAATAACAAATTTCCGGGCAGGGACAACCTGCCCGGAGATTGTTATATTATAATGTGGCAACTATGGTTGACATTAGCAGCGATCGATTTGAGGATATAGTACGGGGATTTTCCGGCAAGCGAGTAGCTGTCATCGGCGATTTGATGATCGACCGCTACTTGTGGGGATCGGTACGGCGCATCTCTCCAGAAGCACCGGTTCCTATCGTCGATATCGAATCGGAAACCATCGCTTTAGGGGGAGCTGCCAATGTGGGAAACAACTTATTCTACTTGGATGTAGTGCCACTGATGATGGGGGTGGTGGGTACTGACACTATCGGTAGTGTATTGATAGAAATCCTGACCAATAATCAAATGCCCACCGATGGTGTCATTAAGGATCCCTCAAGGCAGACATCCGAAAAAACCAGGGTGATCGCCCACGACCAACACGTGGTACGCGCGGATCGGGAATCCAGGTATGATATTGACGAGAACGTCCAGAAGAAACTGCTGGATCACCTGGAATCAGTTATCGATACTGTGGATGCCGTCATCCTCCAGGATTACAATAAAGGCGTATTGACCGTGGATGTTATCCACGGAAGTATCGAAATTGCCAATCGGCATAAAAAACCGATCGCCGTCGATCCCAAGATCAATAGCTTCTTCGAGTACAAGAATATTACCCTGTTCAAGCCCAACACCCGGGAAATAGAACAGTCGATGGGGGTAGTGCTGGGCGATGATGATCATGTGGCTGAAGTGGGGCGGAAGTTATGCGAGCGGGTTAATTGCCGATACTTACTGATCACCCGCGGTGAAAAGGGCATGATGCTGTTTGACGGTACGGATACTTGCTTCAATGTGCCCACGCAGGCTCGGAAAATCCATGACGTATCCGGTGCCGGTGACACGGTGATCAGCACCATAGTTTCTGCCATGATCGGCGGTGCTGAAATTAAGGAAGCAGCTACTTTAGCCAATCAAGCTGCCGGTGTGGTCTGTGAAGAAGTGGGAATTACACCTATAACGCTGGATAAACTACGTCGGGCTATTTCCCGCCGGGATTGATGCCCAAAACGGGCGATTAGCTCAGTTGGTTAGAGCGCTGGTCTCACATATCAGAGGTCACTGGTTCGAATCCAGTATCGCCCACATGTAGCCATTGGGTTGCCGTGTTATTCCGGATATTCTATATCGAAATCATTGCGGGAGTGCCTGAATGGGAAAAGTGAAAGACTGGGACCAGGCACGACAATTCCGTAATGCGATGCGATCTAAGAGCAAAGTTGTCTTTACCAATGGGGTGTTCGATATCCTGCACCGCGGGCATGTGGAATATCTTACCGATGCTCGCAATTTGGGGGACGCATTAGTAGTGGGATTGAACACCGATGCCTCAGCGCAACGGCTGGGCAAAGGTCCCGGACGTCCCGTGAACAACCAGGATGATCGAGCAATGGTATTGGCGGCTCTGGAGATGGTCGATGTGGTTGTGATGTTCGACCAAGATACCCCCCGCGAGCTGATTTCCCACCTGCAACCCGATGTGTTGGTTAAAGGCGGGGATTACCAGATTGAAGACATCGTCGGATACCATGAAGTCCGATCCTGGGGGGGTGAAGTAAAGGTGATCCCATTCCGAACCGGATGTTCCACCACCTCCTTATTCGCCCAGATTCGCAACTTACCCGAGGAGTAGCGGCGGAATGTTCGACGATCTAACAAGACGGTTAGAGTCTGTATTTAAAAAGCTTCGCGGTCATGGAAAGCTAAGCGAAGCCAATATTTCCGACGCCCTGCGAGAGGTGCGTCGGGCGCTCCTTGAAAGCGATGTACATTTCCAGGTCACCCGCGACTTTATCCGGGATGTCAAGGAAAAAGCCCTTGGACAGGAAGTCCTGCGCAGCATTACACCCGGTCAGCAGGTAGTCAGGATAGTACATCAGCAGATGATCCGGCTACTGGGCGAGGAAACTGCCCCCTTGAATACGGCTTCTGTACCACCTACCATCATCATGATGGTGGGATTACAGGGATCGGGAAAAACCACCACCGCCGCCAAACTGGCATTACACCTGCGTCGGCGGAACCGCAAACCACTGTTGGTAGCAGCCGACGTGTACCGACCGGCAGCCATTGACCAGTTGCAGGTCTTGGGACGTCAGTTGGATATTCCTTGTTTCGTAGGTGATTCGCAGGACCCGGTGAAAATCACAGCGGACGCATTATCCCATGCCCAGAAAAAATCCCGCGACACCGTGATCATGGACACTGCCGGCAGGCTGCACATCGATGAACGAATGATGCAGGAGCTGTCTGACATCCGGGACGTGGTAAAGCCTACGGAAATACTGCTGGTTGCCGACGGCATGACCGGGCAGGACGCAGTCAATGCCGCTACCGAGTTTCATCAGATCCTGCAATTGACTGGCATCATCCTTACCAAACTGGACGGCGATGCTCGTGGTGGTGCAGCGTTATCCATCCGAGCGGTGACCGGCGTACCCATTAAATTCGTAGGTGTGGGCGAAAAAACAGATGCCCTTGAAGTGTTCTATCCTGACCGGATGGCATCGCGGATTCTGGGGATGGGCGATGTGCTGTCTCTGGTGGAAAAAGCCCAGGAGGCGGTGGACCAGGAACAGGCGGAAAAGCTTGCTGCCAAGTTACGGAAACAAGAATTCGACCTGGAAGATTTCCTGGATCAAATTCGTCAACTGAAAAAAATGGGACCGGTGGAAGACCTGCTGGGGATGATACCGGGCTTGGGCTCAAAGATTAAAAACCTGAGCGTTGACGAACGCCAGTTCAAGCAAACTGAAGCCATTATCTGTTCCATGACCCTGGAGGAACGCAGTCGACCGGATATCATCGACGGCAGCCGACGGAAACGCATCGCTAAAGGCAGCGGAACCCGGGTGCAGGACGTGAACTTGCTGCTAAACCAATACACACAAATGAAAAACATGTTGAAGCAACTATCAAAAGGATCGCTTCAGAAATCAATATTCGGAAAACTACCATTTCCGGGATAGTCAGAATCCCGTAGGAGGTCTTGTTGTCAGTAAAATTACGATTAGTACGCTTTGGGCGGAAGAAGCTACCCTTCTATCGCATAGTAGCAATTGATTCCCGAAAAAAACGTGACGGCTCCTACCTTGAAAAGGTCGGACATTATAATCCGCTCAAAAATCCCGCAGACGTAGTCATCGATGAGGAAAAGGTTTTGAAATGGCTGGATGTCGGTGCTATTCCTACAGATACCGTGAATAATCTGCTCAGTCAAAAAGGTATCCTCCTGAAGCGAAATCTTGTGCGAAAGGGAATGCCGGCGGAGGAAATTGAGCTCGAAATGAAAAAGTGGGAAATGATGCAGGAAGAGAAACTGGCGCGCAAAAAGGAAAAGAAAGCGAAGAAAGCTGCGGAAGAACCCCCTGCGGAAGAGGAAAAAGAAAAAGAACTGACACCGGAAGAAGTATTCCAGGCTGAAGAAGAGAAAGCCAAGGAACAGAAAGTCGCTGCAGTGGAGAAAGAAACCAAGGTAGAACCTGAAGAAGCACTTGCTGAAGCAGAGAAACCCGAAACGGCGGTTTCCGAACCTGAAAAAGAAACTCCTAAAAAAGCTGTAGAAGAGGCTGCTGCAGAAGAGAAGAAAGTCGAAGCAGCACCGGAAGAAAAAGCTGAGGAAGAAGTTGCCGCTGAGGTAGAAGAAGTCAAAGAAGAACCGGAAGAGAAACCCACTGAAACGGAAGAACCTAAGGCAGCGACAACTGAACCAGAGGTGGAAGAGGCTCCGGAAAAGGCTGAAGAAGAGAAAGCTGAAGAAGAAACAACTGCCGAAGTGGAAAAAGCTAAGAAAGAACCGGAAGAGGCGCCTGCTGAAGCAGAGGAACCTGAAGCCGCAGTGGCTGAACCGGAAGAAGCAGAAGTCCCGGCAGAGACTGAGAAGGTCGAAGAAAAACCGGAAGAGAAACCCACAGTGAAACCAGCAAAGAAAATCGCTAAGAAACCGGCAGTGAAAAAGGAAAAGAAAACGGAAAAACCAGCGGCAAAAAAAGTAACTAAGAAGGAAGATGAGGCGAAAGAAGAAGAGAAACCCGCTGGCGAAGAGGAAGCTTCCGGAAAAAAAAATCTTAGATAATATTATTTTCATTAATGACATACTTAACCTGAATACATAGGATTGTATCATTTATTACTAATGGTGATGTGAGGAAATTTTAATCGGATCGTCTTAACTCATAAAAAATACTGGAATCCGGAGCATCCCATGAAAGAATTTATCGAGTTCATTGTCAAGCACCTGGTGGAAAATCCTGATCAGGTTGAAGTAACTGCTGAAGAATCTGGTAGCCGAATCCTGTACAAATTATGTGTCGGGGAAGGTGACGTGGGACGAGTAATTGGCAGAGAAGGACGCACCGCCAAGGCTCTCCGGGCAATTCTGATGGCGGCTTCAGCCCGGAAAGGTCAGCAGTCGTCCCTGGAAATATTGGGTTAAAGGGATGGTGAAATCGCAGGCGGGGGAACTAGAAAATTACTTTGCGGTGGGGAAAATTCATCGAGCCCACGGGATTCGTGGGGACGTATCCGTAGAAATGTGGACGGATCGGATCGATCGTTTCGAAGTCGGAAATCAACTGTGGTCTTTGAAAGATGGGGAACCGTACCCTTTGGTGATACAAGTGGTACGAAAAAGTACCCGAGGGTTGATCATCAAGTTTGAGGGTATGGCAACTCGTGATGATGCCGAAAAGCTTGCTGGGGCGGAAATTGCGGTATCCATGGAAGATCGAGGCGCCCCCGAATTCGGCACCTACTACGTGTCTGACCTGATCGGATGCCGGGTGGTTTGCGATGACGGCAGAGAACTGGGTCGTATCTCCGAGGTAATCTCCCAGCCACATCACGACCTATACCTGGTCGATGGACAATATGGGGAAATCATAGTTCCCGTAGTCCGTGAATTTATCCAAGAGATTGATATCGATCAGCGGTGCGTCATCGTGCGAAAAATGGAAGCCTTCTGGGACGGCGGCAATGACCATTGACATTATTTCCATATTTCCCGGGATGTTCGAAGGTCCGTTTCGGGAAAGTATGATCCGCCGAGCACTGGAACGTGAGGTGGTTCGGATCTGGGTGCACGATTTGCGCGATTTCGCCGAAGGCAAACATAAGCAAGTGGACGACATGCCCTACGGCGGCGGTGCCGGGATGATTCTGAAACCGGATCCACTGTTCCGAGCCTTACTATCGCTAATTGATCGTTATCATCCGGAAAAGCCCTGGGTGATTTTCCCAACACCGCAGGGAATCCCATTCCGCCAGAAGCGTGCACGGGAACTTAGCCAAAAAGAGCACCTGATCTTTATCTGTGGGCATTATAAAGGAATCGATCAGCGCGTTCGCGACCGATTCGTTGGTGAAGAAATTTCCATGGGGGATTACATATTAACCGGCGGTGAATTGCCGGTGATGATGATTGTCGATACTCTGGTACGGTTGATTCCGGGAGTGCTTGGGGACAGCGATTCTGCCGATAGCGATTCCTTCGAACACGGAATCCTTGACTGCCCCTATTACACCAGACCGGAAGAAATCGAAGGCATGCGGGTGCCGGACGTACTGCTTTCCGGACATCATGCCAACATAGAAAAATGGCGGCAGGAACAAGCATTGGCATTGACACGCAGCCGCCGCAAAGACTTACTGAATTCTACTAATTCCATCGAAAAGGATGGATCCACATCGTGAGGATATCATGAACGCAGAAACACAAATAATTCAAGAACTTTTGAAAGAAGATATACCGTCATTCAAATCTGGCGATACCGTAGCGGTACACTACCGCGTGATTGAAGGTGATAAGGAACGAATCCAGATGTTTCAGGGGACGGTGATCGATCGGAAAGGATCGGGAATCAACGCAAATTTCACCGTGAGAAAAGTATCGATGAACATCGGTGTGGAACGGATATTCCCACTCCATTCGCCCAATGTCGCGAAAATTGAAGTAGTTCGCAAGGGACGCGTCCGGCGTGCTCGATTAAATTACCTCAGGCAACGCGTCGGCAAATCAGCCCGAATCAAGGAGGACACCAGATCCTAATAACAGCTATTTGACATCTGATGCATTTTTCCCTTGACAATGTGGGGAAAATGTTATATACTTTAACAAGTGCGGAAAAGCAGGTGTCCGGCAATTGCCGGATGAAAAGGGAAAGCGGTGAAAAGCCGCTGCTGCCCCGCAACTGTAAACGGATGCTTCTAAACCTACGCCACTGTCCCGAAAGGTCGGGATGGGAAGGCAATCCTGAAATCCGTGAGCCAGGAGACCTGCCTGCTATACATTATCCTTCGAGGGAAGGTTCTGCATCTGATCTTACCCCCTTTCCTCTTGGAAAGGGTTTTTCATTTCAGGAAACACCTCGTCCAAGCCCTTCCCTTGTTGGCTGATTAATCCGCCAATCGAATCTCCATGCATAAATCATAACCAGTGGTAATCAACAAATTCTGATATCAATCAGGAAAATTCTATGGTAATTCCATCAAAGATGGTCCCCCGGATAGGTGTACTGGTAGCGGTAACAGTCGTAATGGGGTGGTTAACGTTGTACATTCCCAACGTAGAACTGCTCACTGCTACGGTATTCTTGGCGGGTTATTGGTGCGGTCCTTGGTGGGGGATGTTGGTGGGCTTCTTGGGAGAAGGGTTATTCTCCCTGACCAATCCCTATGGAATGCCCCTGCCGCCACTGCTGTTTGCCCAGTGTATTGGCATGACCTTAGCAGGACTGGCGGGTGGCTGGGTTAGAAGGCACTTGCGTCAAGATCACAAGTTTCAATATATGATTACGTTAGCCGTCATCGGCTTGGTTGTCACTTTTGTTTTTGACGTTATAACCACAATCAGCTTCCCCATCGCCATGGGCTTACCTTTGTCGATGATCTGGTACTACCTGATTAGCGGAGTAGTATTTATGGCAATCCACGGTTTGAGTAACATTGTCATATTTGCCGTGATCGTCCGCTTGGTCATAACCAGGATACCACGGATTAACATTGGTGAAAAAGCCTCCGTGGGGGTAATCGTAATTCTTATCGTAGTATTTAACATCCAGGCTCAGGAACCGGTCGATTCCCAGCCGCCTCCGGATTCCTTACAAACAGTATCGGACTCATTATCCATAGATTCTCTGGTCGTGCCCGAACCGGAATACGACAACCTCCCGACCTTGGAACTGATGTTAGCGCCTGGGTTAACCGGCGATTCCTTGTCAATCGGCAGGAGCATGAACCGCTCTCAGATGCTGGAACTCGGTATCGAAGACATGGGCGACGTGGTACGATATTTCCCCAACACTTATCCCCACGATATGGCTACCTTCGGTGCCTATTCCTCGATCTCAATCCGTGCCCAGTTCCCCCGGAGTACTCATGTAACACTGGATGGGCGAACCTTGAATCACCGCCGAAACGGCTTGGTAGATCTCAATGAAATTATCGTAGAAGAGGTCGAGGAAACTTATCTGGAACCGATATCCTCATCTATAACACCGCCTGCCACCGGCGGAAACATCGGCTTCCGATCTTTCCTGCCTATGGCGGATACTCCATTCTCCCGGATAGCGGTACGCGCCGGCTACTACGGCTTTACCACCGTTGACTATCATATCGCTCAGCGGGTTACAGAAAACTGGTCCGCCAATATCGCAGGGCAGGTGGGGTATTTCGAAGACCGGGGAGATTCTACTGAAGTGGAATCAACCCACTTCCGCAGTCATCTGACTTACCGACCCACTCCCTTGTGGACCGGGCGGCTATCCTATTATCACTCCCGCGCCAAGAATGAAATCCCATTCCCCGTGAGTTATCACAAATCACTACGGAATGACTTAGTACTGTCAATAGTCCGCAAGATCGATGTGGCGCGGGGTCCCCGGCTGGAATTACAAACATGGGTAACCGACATCCACCAAAACGATTCGGATATATTCCGTGAAGCTGAATTCCGTGCCGGAGGGCAGTTGAGGATAGTGACCCCGGTGTGCAGCACCGGATCGATATGGGCTGGAATATTCAGCGAAGGCTGGGAAATTGAAAGCGGAAATAACCTATCGCACCGAGACCACGAATTCCGGCTTTTCGGGGGCGCTTCAGTACCTGTTGTTCCCATGTTGGAAGCCCGTACCTCGCTGATGTACTCCGTGTATAAGACTGATATTAGGGAACCTGCAGGATCAGCCGCCATCCAATTCCAACCAATATCCTGGGTCAGATTGACCGGAACCGCCGAAATTACCTTCCGAGCACCGTCATATTTCGAACAACACGGAAATATGGAATTATACCTCCGGGATGATCTTGTAGAGCCGGAACTTCGACTGGCGCAATACGAAATCCTCATATCGAGTGGAGCCCTTGACTCCGAAAAATCACGGACCTATTCGACTGAGCTATCATTGAAGCTGCCATGGGAACTGCAAATTTCCTTCTGCGGGTATCAGAAAGAATTGAAAAACCCCATCGTATTTCGACCGGTATTGTCTCAGGGATCATCGAACAATTACATCCAAGCTCAAAACGGAACCGCCACCTCCTGGCGGGGAGGATACATTGCCGGGAAATGGGCGGTGTGGGATTCCTTGGAATTGTCCGGTGTCGCCAGCCTAAATGGAGACATCAACCATTATGACCAATTCACTCCAAATAAGTCTGGATGGGCTGCACTCACCTATCGACATACATATTTTAAAGGCGATCTGCGGGTGATCGGACGGCTGGAAGAGGTGTACTGGATCGAAAGACAAGCGACCAAGTATCTAAGAACATATACCTTGCCGGAAGTCTATATCACCAATTTCCGAATATCAGCCACCATCGAAGAATTCACTCTATTCTGGGGCATGAATAACCTGTTGTCCGAAGACTATGAATTGCTGGGCGGATTCCCCATGATACATCGTGAAGAAGTGTACGGCATCCGCTGGAATTTCCTGGAATGAAAATAGTGCAAGTTATTAGAAAATATAGACCAATTGCTCCGATGATACTCTGCTCGGCAGTCCTGCTGAGTTGGTACATTCCGGGTTTCGGTCAGGTCAACCAGTTTCCTATCCAAATCAATGGGCGGGTAACCCACTACCTGAGTAACGAACCGATCACCGGTGCAAATATACAAATAGTCGGAACCACCTGGGGAACCACGACTGATCCCAACGGTTATTTCGAATTCCGTGCCGTCCCAGAGGGCACTTACCATCTTACCGTATCCCACGTGGCTTATCACCCAGAACAATTCGACATCCGTATCCAACCGGGAATTCCCGAACATCTAACTATCACCTTGCAGCCATTGATACATCCCTTACCGGATGTCCAAGTGCTTTATCCAACCAACCAGGAAGACCCTGTAATATCAAAGACTATCATCGAACGAAAGGTTATTGAACGATCCGGTGCCGGATCGGTCGGTGACCTGTTAGCCGATCACAGTATGTTGTTCGTAAAAGAACACGGCGGTGTTGGCGGCTCACAATTAGCCAGCATCCGTGGCAGCGATCCCAATCAGGTAGTGGTGGTTGTCGACGGGCGACGGCTGAATGCACCCGGATACGGTGAGGTTGATTTGAGCACTATCCCGGTCGAAGGCATAGAACGGATCGAGATCATCCGCGGTCCCAGCCTTGAACATGGGGGCGATGCCGTCGGTGGTGTGATTCGGATTATCACACGGTCGATACAAAATGCTTCGGAACGCAGGATACAAGCGGGTACTGGGTCCTTCGGCCTGCGTCAGGCGCGGTTCTACCTGTCGCAAAAAGGTAATCCTGCAGTGGCATTCAATGGATCACTTACCGCTAGCCGAAATGATTATAAGTATACTAATCGTTTGGGAATAACACCACGGCGCAAAAACGCCGATATGGACAGTGACAACTTGTTCTGGAAAACCCAAGGACAGGTAATGGGGTGGCGGTTGACACTAACCGCTTCCCAATATCGCATCGAACGCGGGATCCCCGGTGATCTTGACCAACTGACACCAAACGCTCGTCTGAAACAACGTCGTCGTGACATCCAATTCTCTGGCAAGCATGTCACACCTAAATGGGAACTTACCGGTTTAGTTTATGGCGGTGAAGACCGTGCCCATCACCAGAATCCGGACGCACTGATTCCCCTTGACGCCACCCACACCGAACAAAATGCTGGTGTAAAAACCACTTGGGAATTACATCCCCTGCATGGGTTCCAATTCTATATAGACCACGAAACCCGGTGGGATGGTTTCGAAAGCCCATCGATTGAATCCGGCAACGTGGAACGTTGGTCCCATGGCGCTGTAGCACAGATTAAACATCGGATGAATCTGCCGAACAATTTCCCAATGACAAACTTAACCTGCAAAGGCGCTGTCCGAGTGGACAAACTCACCAATCTCAGAGAATATTGGACTTACCAAACCGGTTGTTACCTGGCTCATCGGGGCGAATTATCATATCATATCAGAGGAAATATCGGTACCGCATTTCGACCGCCGACTTTCACATCCCTGTTCTGGAAAGAAGACGTGTTCGCACGGGGGAATCCCGATCTTGGACCGGAAACCAGCCTGAATCGGGAAATTGGTGCCGGGCTTAGCTGGTCACGAAGGATCAACTTGAATATTGATATCGCGGGTTTCTGGCGGGATACCGATGACATCATCCTGTGGCGCCGGGGTTTCGATGGTCGCTGGTCACCCTACAACGTATCCCAGGTAAAAACCGAAGGGATCGAAGTCACTACCGCAGTATCCCCTCAAAATGAGTGGGCTCGGATCGAGTACACCGGCACATTCCTCAAAGCCATCAACCACAGTGGTGAATCCAACTACGACAACAAAGAACTGCCCTATCGCCCCCGGCAGGTTTCCCGACTAACCTGTGAACTGAACTGGAACAATTGGTGGTGGAACTACAACATACAATGGGTCAGCCGCCGCTATATTCGGGAATCCAATTCCATACCGTTAGCAGCGGCGGGAATGGGACCTTACCGCCTGATGGACGTATCCATCGGAAATACCATGTCGCTGATGGGCAGTCATTGGCGTATCCAATTGGAAATCAGAAACATAACAAATATCGATTATCAAGTTGTAGAGCGTTCGCCCATGCCAGGCAGAGTATGGCGAACCACTCTTTCTGTAGAATTTCCGTAAACCGCGGGAGGATGAATGAAACGATTAATTGCTGCTCTGCTGATCTTCCTTACTATTTCGGGGATCATAATTGCGCAAACTCACTCGAAAGCCTATGTAGTAAATGGGCTTTCCGAAACTCTGGATGTGATCGACTTGGAAACAGGTACGGTGTCGCACAATGTAACACCATTAGGATTGTGGCCCAATCATGTAATTTATCATCAGGACAACATCGTAGTGGTGAATTCCGGATATAATAACCTGCAGATTATTGCACCCGAAACCTACCAAACCGTTGGTGCAGTGGAATTCGGCTTGAATCACAATCCATATTATTCCTGCAGTCTAAGTGATGGACGAGTGGCGGTGTCACATTATCTGGATAATTCCGTGTCTCTGGTTAACATCCAAACCCTGCAGGAAGAAGCCTCAATCCCCGTTGGTCTGAAACCGGAAGGGCTGATACAGGAAGGGAACGAACTATTCGTGGCGATCACAAATATGTTCGGTGAACGGGAAACCGGCAAGGTGTATGTGATTGATTTGACAACAAATACCGTGGTGGATCAAATCGATGTGGGTGATAATCCGCAGTGGATTGGCAAAGGACAGGATGGAAATCTACATGTGGTATGTACCGGTGACTATTATGCATCATGGGGTGAAGTGTATGTGCTTGATCCTGTCACTCATCAGATCGTCAATACCGTTACACTGGGGTCCTCTCCTGGAACCTGGGCGATGATGCCGTCAGGTGTTGCATACCTCGGCGCTTTGATCTGGGGTAGTGGCGGGCACCTTCTGGCTTATGATACCAACACCTACCAGGTTATCCATGACGAAACCAACCCATTGGAGGTCGGTGGTGGAGTAATGGGTGTGACCGCCGGTGAGGATAATCGGTTATATATCTGCATGCTCGAAACCGATCAGATAAAGGTGATGGACCATAATGAAACCATCATCGCAACCTACAATGTCGGCGACGGTCCCCAAAGTATCGCATTACATCCAGTGGGATCATCAGCACCTGAAAGCAATCTGACAAATATACCCGCGGAATTCCGTCTAATGCAGAACTACCCTAATCCCTTTAATGCCGCCACGGTCATCCCATATCAACTGTCCGACGGTGTACAGTCAGCGGTAATCAATGTGATAAACCTTATGGGACAACAGGTGAAACAGTTTCGAGTACATGGTGTTGGTTCCATAATCTGGGATGGTACCGATCAACATGGGAATACCTTGTCTGCCGGTACTTACTGGGTGCAATTGTCGGGAGCAGGAAGTCTGCAGTCTATCCATATGGTTTATTTACCGTGAAAAATGCAAATTACTAAGAAAAGCTGATTACTTAAGAGTAAGAATTACAATTGTATGTCATAGAAAACACCAACTTGAACTGATTGTCACAATCCCCAATTAATTACAAAAAAAACCTTGCTTAAGCTTGGTTTTTTTTGTAAATTAGTTTTTTGGATTAATATAAGAATCTTATAGTATTTTCAGCGGAAGTTTAACTTCAGCATAGGCAGTTTGTATCTAACTAAGACCGTTTATATCATTATGTAAATAAATAATATAGCAACTTTTTTAATCCCATAATTACCGAGTAATCAGGCATGAGTTCAGAAAAGTCAGAGAAGAAGAAACGAATATTAAGCGGGATGCGTCCCACTGGGAAACTGCACCTTGGTCATCTGGTAGGTGCCTTGGAAAACTGGGTGTCATTACAAAACGTATATCAGAATTTTCACCTGGTGGCAGATTGGCATGTCTTGACCACCGACTACCAGAGAACCGAGGAAATCTACCCCAATACTGTCGAAATGATAATTGACTGGCTGTCAGCCGGCATTGATCCCAATATATCCCCAGTATTCGTGCAATCCCAGGTCAAGGAACATGCCGAGCTGCACTTGATACTTTCTATGCTGATCACTCTGTCGCGGTTGGAGCGAAATCCAGCCGTGAAAGAGCAAGCAAAAGCTCTGGGATTAGAGAAGGTGATTTCCTACGGTCATGTCGGGTATCCGGTGCTGCAGGCTGCCGACATCCTGATATACAAAGGCGATTTAGTACCGGTAGGTGAAGATCAAGTTCCTCACGTTGAAATCACCCGTGAAATCGCCAGGAAATTCAACTCTCTATATGGGAACGTATTCCCGGAGCCCCAAGCGAAGCTGACTAAATTCGCCCGGTTGCCGGGATTGGACCGGCAACGGATGTCCAAGTCGGTGAGGAACACCATCTTGATGAGCGATCCTCCGGATGAAATCTGGCAGCGGCTGCGTGGAGCGATTACCGATGAACAGAAAGTACGTCGTGGCGACCCTGGCAGACCGGACGTATGTTTAATCTTTACCTATCACCAGAAATTCAATCCGGAAGAAACCGAAGAAATCGAAATCGATTGCAAAAGCGGTGCTCTGGGTTGTGTGGATTGCAAAAAACGAATCCACCAAGCTATTATCAACTACTTAGTGCCGATCCAGGAACGTCGAGCCCATTACGAAGCCAATCGGGATGAAGTAATCACCATTATCGAAGAAGGCAATCGAAAGGCACGGGAAATCGCCAGCGCTACCATGTCGGACGTCCATGCTGCCATGAAATTGGGATAAACGTGTGAGTTATCGCATCACCATACCAAAATTCGAAGGACCTCTGGACCTGCTCCTATTCCTGATTCGTAAGAACGAGATGGACATCACCGATATCCCCATTGCATCCATCACCAAGCAGTACCTGGGATATTTGGAAACCATGCAGGTGCTAAATCTTGAGCAGGCTGGGGATTACATACTGATGGCTTCGACTTTGATGAATGTCAAATCCCAGATGCTTCTGCCCACTGAGGAGCCATTGCCTTTGGAGGAAATCGAAGATCCGCGCGCGGATTTGGTCCGACGGTTGCAGGCTTATCAAGCGGTGAAGGATGTGGCCGTCGAATTGAAACAAATGGAATTCGAAGCAGCTCATTTCCTCCCCAGAGCCTTTTTCCCGGAATTGTCCAGCAAAGAACTCGAAGATATTTCCATGGGGGAAGTAACATTGGTCGATTTCCTGGAAGCGTTTCGACGGAGCATTTCCAAATGGGGAACCGTAGTGCACCGTGTGGCTGCCAATCGGATCAACTTAGATGAGATGATTACTCGTATCATCAAACGACTGGGAAATGCGGAAAAAGTATCCTGGCAGGAATTATTTACCGAAGCTGCCGACCGGCTGGAACGCATCTTGATACTCCTATCGCTGTTGGAAATGTCCCGGTTACAACAGGTATCACTAAAACAAACACGGGCATTTGGAAACCTCTGGGTGATCCCGTTGAATTGTCATGAATTCCAAAGAGCTTCGTGAAACCATAGAAGTACTGCTCTTTTCCAGCGACACACCTCTGACGCTGAAACGGATGCAAATATTCGCCAAAGGTTTCCCCCAAAAGGAAATCCTGGAAGCCATCGATGACCTGAACCTGGAATATGGCTCCACCGGACGTATCTTTGAGATCCGCGCTCTGGCAGGCGGCTATCAGTTGGTTACCCGAAAGGAATTCGGCGACCTGGCTCGACAGTACCATAAACACCGCACCGTTCCACGGTTAACGCCGGCTGCATTGGAAACATTGGCGATAATAGCATATCAACAACCCATCACCCGGCTGAGAATTGAGGAAGTTCGTGGTGTGGACGCGTCGGGAGTGCTGCATACATTACTCGAACGCAGATTAGTACGAATTGCTGGTCGTGACAAAGGAATCGGACGACCGTTATTGTACGGCACCACTGACGAATTCCTGCGGTACTTTGGACTGAACGATCTTGCTGATCTACCTAATCATAAAGAAACATTAGAACTATTACAAAAAAAATCCTAAATATTCCGGCAGATTCCGGATCTACTGCACGGGAGATATTACATGGAAATACGCAATAAAACAGTTTTGGTGCTTGGTGGATGGGGACTGGTGGGGATGGCGATTTGCCTGAAACTGCTGGAAGATCAACCCCGGGAAATTATCGTCTGTTCCTTGGAAAAATGGCAGGCGGAAGAAGCATGTGACATATTGAGTAAAGAAGCGGGAGATATCACCCTGACACCGATATGGGGAAACGTATTCGTACGCCAGGAGTTGAAAGACAAAACCCGGGATGAAATCTTAAACGATCAACACAATAGAAATTTCCTTATCCGTGACGTGTTCCATCCCCTGTCGGAAGAAATCCTGGAACAATCGTTCCTGTTTCACATTATTAAAATGAAGCGTCCGGAAATTGTTGTCGATTGTGTCAATTCCGCAACCGCATTGGCTTATCAAGACATTTACACATCTTATATTAATGTAAATAAAGAGTTGGAAACTGCTAAAACCTCCGGTACCGCCACAGATTCCATGCTGGCGGAAATGGAAAAAATGGTGGGAACTATCTACTTACCCCAGTTGATTCGTCATGTACAGATACTCTACGAAGCCATGCGGCGAGTCAAGGCGCATTCCTATGTTAAAATCGGCACCAGCGGCACCGGTGGTATGGGATTAAATATCCCTTACACTCATTCCGAGGAGAAACCATCCAGGGTGTTACTGTCGAAGTCAGCCATTGCCGGTGCACATTCCATGTTGCTGTTCCTGATGGGACGTACTCCTGATGCGCCATTTACCAAGGAGATAAAACCCGCCGCCGCCATCGCCTGGAAAAAAATCGCCTATGGTGACATCACCTGCGGCGGGAAACCTATCGAATTGTTCGACTGCCCGCCGGAGAATGCGGAAACGCTGGGAAACACCTTTGACCGGCAGTCCAGCGGTAACCACCAACCGTTAGGTGACATCCTGAAATCGGTATTCGTGGACACCGGAGAAAACGGAATCTTTTCCTTGGGAGAATTCTATACCATATCGGCGCTGGGGCAGATGGAATACGTTACTCCTGAAGAAATTGCCCAATACGCAGTGTGGGAAATCAAGGGCGGAAACACCGGCGCCGATATCATCAGTTCCCTTGACAACGCCATCATGGGTCCCACATATCGAGCTGGATACCTGAGGGAACCGGTACTAAGAAAAATGGAAGCTTTGGAACAGGAACACGGGGTGGAAAGTGTCGCCTTCGAACTACTGGGTCCCCCGCGGTTGTCAAAGTTACTCTACGAAGCCAACCTATTGCGCAGAGGCTTTAACACCATGCAGCAAGTAATGAGTACCGATCCGGAAGAACTAAGCAGTGGACTGGAAGAACTGATCCGACAGGATCAAGATTTGAGATCCAAGATCATCTCCATCGGTATCCCGATCTTAATGAAGAATGGGAAAAGCTTGCTGCGAGGTCCCACAATAAAGATACCCCCTTATCGTGGATCCGACCAGTTTACGGTTACCGATGAATCTATTGATAACTGGGCATCGGACGGATGGGTGGACTTACGACCCTCGAACATGAAACGTTGGCAGGAACGATTCCTTGCCATCCAAAAGGAAGTTGATGAACTGCCATTGGATGATACATCGTCCCGATATCATCGCGACCGACAATATTGGCTGGAAGATGCGGAAATCCATATCGGCAAAGTGGTCAGCTGGATATTCATCATCGAAGAAGAGGGGCTTAGAATTAAGAGTTAGTGCTCATGATGGGGAAAACGCCCCAAATTATCATCGCTATTGACGGACCGGCTGCCTCAGGGAAAAGCATTACCGCACGGGGCGTTGCGAAGAAATTGGATTATCGTTATATCGACACCGGCGCTATGTATCGAGCTATCGCAGTGAAGGTACTGAATCAAGGGATCGACCTTAACAACACAAAAGTAATATCAGACTTGGTGCAGAAAACTACCGTATCACAACAGGATGTGAACGGTGCCCCACAGTTCCTGTTAGATGGAGCTGATGTCACCGATCAACTGCGAACCCCGGAAGTCAATCGATCTGTTAGTCCGGTGTCTGAAGTCCCGGCAGTACGTAAACGTATGGTCGCGATACAGCGCCAGTCGGGTCAGGACGGCGGGGTAGTACTGGAAGGTAGAGATATCGGCACCGTGGTGTTTCCCAACGCCGAATTGAAAGTATATCTGGTCGCAGCCCGAGAGGAACGGGCAAAACGACGGATGTTAGATCTTTATAAACAAGGTGTGAAACAGGGCATCGACACGGTGTTGAAAGACCTTGAAACCCGCGACTTGCGCGATAGCAACAGGCAGCTTTCCCCTTTGATGAAAGCGGAAGATGCTCGAGATTTGGACACCTCTTCCCTGACCATCGAACAACAGGTGGATATTATCGTGGGTTGGGCACGTGATATAATTGCTCGAAAACATGAAACACCGTAGACACTGGAATTATCGGATTGCCCGCGGGATCCTTGCCGGAATATATCGCCTCCTCTATGGAATCAAAATCCGCGGTAGGGATAAAGTACCGTTAGACGGTAGAATCCTGTTGGCGCCGAACCACCGTTCCTATCTGGATCCACCGTTATCCGGCTTGGGATTGAAACGTGAGGTGTACTTTTTCGCAAAAAAGGAGTTATTCAAAAATCCTGTTGTCGCAAGCATACTAAAGACCCTGAATGCCCGACCGGTACGCCGGACTGGTGTCGATAAAGATGCTATCCGTACCATCGAAAGTCTTCTTCGCCAGAAACAAGCTGTGGTGATTTTCCCGGAAGGAACCAGGTGTCGAAAGGGAGATTTCCTGAAGCCGAAAAAAGGTATCGCCCTGGTGGCGTTGAGGACAAACACGGACATTATCCCGGTGACGATCCTGGGCACTCGTTCCTGGTGGGAATCATTCCTGCACCGCGGTCGGATGAGCATCAACTATGGCGATGCTATCCGATGTCCGGAGGCGAAGAAACAAGGCGATACCGACCAGCAAATGCAGTGGATCGTTGATGAAATCGAAGCCTTCTGGCATCGGACATCACAATCGAAAATCGAACAATAATTCCAGCCGGATTAACATATTAGAAACATGTGTGAAATTAGTGAAATGACCATAGAAATTGATGAAAAAGCAGGTTTCTGCGGTGGGGTCAGCCGTGCCATTTCCCTGGTTGAGGAGGCATTGAAAAACGGCGAGGAAATATATGCCAGAGGGGAATTATTGCACAACCGTGAAGAAATGGACCGCCTGGAACACCTGGGCTTGGGCATCACCGACAGCTTAGAGGATATCAAAGGGAAACGACTATTTATCCGCACCCACGGTGAAAGTAAAGAAGTACTGACTACCGCCGCCTATCTTGGTGCCGATATTGTGGATGCCACCTGCCCGAAGGTCAAAGTTTCCCAAGAAATCATTGACCGATCACATCAGGACGGATATCAAATCGTTATCGTTGGGAAAAAGCACCATCCAGAAGTCACCGCCTTGATGGGATTTTGTGGGGGTGAAGGAATTGCGGTATATCATCCCAAGGATCTCCATAAGATAGATCCCAAGCGGAAAACCATATTGATCGCACAAACCACTGTACCTCCGGAAATCTTTCGTAGCATCAATAACGTCATAATTCCCATGGTTCCGGATTTAACGATACATGACACCATGTGCTCTTTCGTGACCAAACGTGAACAAGAACTGGAGGAATTCGCGCGCATGTATGATGTGGTGATCTTCGTGGGCGGGAAGCACAGTTCCAACAGCCGGATGCTGTTTCAGGTGTGCCACAGGGTGAACCCACAATCTTACTTCGTGGAAAAAGCCGGTGAACTGAAACGCAAGTGGTTCGAAAACGCCGATTCCACCGGTATCACCGGAAGTGCATCTACACCTCTATGGCAAATCGAAAACATTAAACGTGCATTAACAACAATACTTACATAATAATCATCAAAATCATTAACCCTTAAACCCGTTAACCTTCAGAAGGTTGCTTGGAGGAAAATTAGGATGACTATCGAAAACAAACCAAACGAACTTGAACCGGAATTTCAGAATTCCGAGAATGAAAAAGAAGGAGGTGATTCGCAACGGATTTCCGATAAACCTGAAACTCCCGTCGAACCGAAAAGCGACATAACACCTACCGAGGAGAGCGCTGCTCAACTTGAGGAAGAACCCAAAGAATCTGAAGGTGAGATTGAACCACAGCCCCAACCCGAAGAAGAAAAACCTTCCGACACAAAGGAAAGTGCTGGGGATAAATTAGTAAAAGTTCGCGTCAGCCCCGAAGGTGACAAAATCATCGATCGTGATCAGCTGCCATCGGAATCCGAATACGAACCCGTTGAATACCAGGACTTTTCTGAATTGTATGAAAAGACATTATTGGAAATCCGTGAAGGAGAAATCGTTACCGGAAAAATTGTGGCGATCTCCGATAAGGATATTGCGGTAGATATCGGCTTTAAATCGGAAGGAACCGTGCCGGCTGAGGAATTCACAGATCCCGAAGAATTGAAAATCGGTGCAGAAATCGAAGTATACCTTGACCGGGTAGAAAATCAAGAGGGTCAGTTGATCTTGTCCAAGAAAAAAGCCGAATTTATGCAGGTATGGGCGAAGATTAAAGAAATCCATGCTAACAATGAAACCGTGGAAGGCAAAATCATTCGTAGGATAAAAGGTGGGATGGTTGTTGACCTGATGGGCGTTGATGCTTTCCTACCCGGTTCCCAAATCGACGTGCATCCTGTCAGGGATTTCGATGCTTTGGTAAGCAAAATCATGGACTTCCGAATCGTAAAAATCAACGACACCCGGAAGAACATCGTCCTATCACACAAAGTGCTGGTTGAGGAAAGCCTTGCTGAAATACGGGAAAAGATCCTTAGCGAAATGAAAATCGGAAACGTCTTGGATGGTGTAGTTAAGAACATCACAGACTTTGGCGTGTTCGTGGATCTTGGAGGCGTTGATGGCTTGCTGCATATAACCGACCTTTCCTGGGGTAGAGTAACACACCCTTCGGAAATTGTCAGCCTTGACCAGGAAATCCGGGTAAAAGTACTGGACTACGATCAGGAACGTCAGCGAATATCCTTAGGGCTGAAACAATTGACAGCACACCCTTGGGAAGGCGTGGAAGAACGTTATCCTATTGGTTCCAAGGTTACCGGAAAAGTAGTATCAATTGCCCGATACGGTGCTTTCGTGGAATTGGAAAAAGGCGTGGAGGGATTGGTGCATATTTCCGAAATGAGCTGGACCCAGAACATCAAGCATCCTTCCATGTTGGTAAGTGTTGGAAATGACGTTGACGTTGTGGTCTTGGGGGTGGATGTGGAAAACCGCAAGATTTCCTTGGGTATGAAACAATGCGAGCCCGATCCCTGGGAAACCCTGGAAGGAAAATATCGTGTCGGAACCATCCACAAGGGCGTAGTGCAGGATCTGGTACCGTTTGGTACCTTCGTGGAGCTGGAAGAGGGCATCGAAGGCTTAGTGCATATTTCTGATTTGTCCTGGACGCGTAAAGTTCGACATCCGGGTGAAATCGTGAAAAAGGGTGAAGAAATCGAAGTACAAATCCTGGGATTTGACCGCAACGAACGCCGGATTTCCTTGGGATTCAAGCAAACCCAGGAAAACCCTTGGGATAAGCTGGAACAGGAACTAACCATCCGCACTTTGGTGACAGCAAAAGTAGTCCGGATATTGGATAAAGGCGTGGTAGTAATGCTTCCCCAGGACGTGGAAGGTTTCGTGCCCAATTCCCACCTGCGGCGCTTCGATAAAACCGCCGAAAAGCGCGTACTCAACGTGGATGATGAGCTAAGACTGGTTGTCATCGAGTTCGATAAAGAAGCCAAGAAAATTATCCTGTCCGCTTTTGAAGCTGAAAAGTCGGTGGGGGAGAAAGAATATCAGGCATATCTGAAAGAGCAGGCTAAGGAAGGGGAAAAGGCTGCTACGGAATTGGAAACTGCTGAAGCCGCTGAAGCAGAGAAATCCGAGGAAACACCAGCTGAAGAACCTCCCGCTGAGGAGCCCAAGGAGGAGGCTGTGCCCTCTGAACCTGCTGAGATAACTGAAGAAAAAGCTGTAGTAGAACCTCCGGTAGAAGAGCCTAAAGATGAAGCAGCACCTGAGGAACTCGAGACAGTAGAGGTCGCAGAAGAGAAAGCTAAAGAGGAACTTCCAGTTGAGGAATCGAAGGAGGAAACACCACCTGTGGAACCGGAAACTACTGAAGTTCCCAAGGAAGTGCCGGTCGAAGAACCTCCTACTGAGAAGGTAGAAGAGAAGACAGTTCCCGCTGAACCGGAAAAGGTCGAAGAACCTCCTGCTGAAAAACCAAAGCCGAAGAAAAAAACCACCAAAACAACAGCCAAAAAGGCTCCAGCTAAGAAGACGACTGCGAAAAAGAAATCAACAGCCGAGAAACCAAAAGCAGCAAAGAAAGCTAAGGAAGAACCTCCGGCTGAAGAAAAGCCCAAGAAAACCACCAAGAAAAAAACCACCAAAAAAACAGCAAAAAAAGCTCCGGCTAAGAAAACCACAATAAAAAAGGCACCAGCCAAGAAGGCAGCAACTAAAAAAGAAACAACTAAGTCCAAAGCTAAGGGAAAAGAGAAACCCGCTAAGTCAACAAAGAAGAAATCAGAGAAGGAGAAGGAATAACCAGTCTCCGAAAAGGATATGACAGCGAAGAATATGAAATGAGTTATTGTGAAGCTTTCCAAAACACCGTGGGCATCAACATTGATAAATCACTTGATAATGCGGAATCCGTGTGCTTAATGACCCTTGGGTGTAAACTAAACCAATGTGAAAGCGAACAGCTCAGACAACAGTTGGGAACACATGGCTATCGCTCAGTAGATGATCCTTCTCTTGCCGATATTGTATTCGTCAGTACTTGCGGTGTGACCACCCGTGCTGAGCAGAAGTGCCGTCAAGCCATCCGACATGCGGTACGGCTCAATCCTCATGCAAAGATAATAGCGGCGGGGTGTGCGGTACAACGAAACCCGGACACTTACGCCAAACTTCCTAACGTATCGTTGATATTAGGGTCGCGAGATCGGTTATCCCCTTTCCCTCTGTTGAAAAATGGCACTAATCGTGCTATCTCTGAAGTTGACACGGATACTGTGACAATAGCAAGTGGCGCCCCGCAAGGTCGATCTCGTGCCCTGTTGAAAATCCAAGACGGTTGCAGCGCAACTTGCACCTACTGTATCGTGCCACAAGCCCGAGGACCCAGCCGTTCCGTACCGCCGGAAGATGTACTAACCCATGCATGGAAGCTTGTCGATTCCGGTTATCATGAAATCATACTTTCCGGAGTACATATTGGGGATTATGGCAGCGGAACAAAGAACTGGAACCTCTGTAGGCTGCTGGATGAATTGGATGTACTGCCCCCAGATGTACGTATCCGCTTGAGTTCCTTGGAACCCTGGGCAATTACACCTGAACTGATAGAAAAGGTCCTTACCAGCGACCGCATCTGCCCTCATTTCCATATCCCTTTTCAGAGTGGAAGCTCTTCGGTATTACAGCGAATGGGGAGACCGTACACTCGCTCAAATTTAATCCAACTACTGGATACTGTAGCACTACACCCTGGAGTAGGATTGGGCGGTGATGTAATTGCTGGTTTCCCTGGTGAAAGCGATTCCGAATTCCAAGAAACAGTGGAGTTAATAAGACACCATCCCTTTAGTTACCTGCATGTATTCCCTTTTTCCCGAAGACCCGGAACCCCGGCTTACAACATTCCTGGGCAGGTTAACAGTAAAGTGATAACTCAAAGAGCAAAGCAGCTTAGAAAACTAAGCGAGCAAAAAAAATCCCACTTCCTATCAGGACTGCTGGGCACAAAACAAGAAGTAATATTCGAGCGAACCCAACACAACGGATATCGTTACGGCGTATCCGCAAACTACGCAAAAGTACAAATAACAAACAGTCACATTAAGCCAAAAGACATCTATACAGTACAAATAATTAATGTTGAGGGGCGTCCTATTAAGGGGAAACTGTTTGTACCTGATTAAAATCGTGGTGTGTATAAAATGGTAAACAAAGAACGATTAGTTAATGAATTCTTGACACTGGTCCGCATTGAGAGCTTGTCAAAACAGGAAGCGAAAGTAGCGGAATATCTGAGTAAAGTACTGGATTCCATGGGTGTTGAGCACTATGTCGATCAAGCCGGAGAAAAAATCGGCGGTGATACCGGTAACGTAATAGCTAAAATCCCAGCCACTCATCCTGATTATCCGGCGTTGCTGTTTTCCGCACACATGGACACGGTAGGACCGGTCGAGGGCATTAATCCCATAGTGGACGGGGATACCATCCGTTCCGATGGAACCACCATCTTGGGTGCCGACGATAAGTCCGGCATCGCAGCCATCTTGGAGTTAGTCCGGGTATTACAGGATAACCAACTTCCCCACGGTCATATCGATATCGTATTCGATGTGGCGGAAGAAATTGGCTTGATGGGCGCTAAATTGCTTGACTTTTCGCAATTTAAAGCAAAAATGGCGATGGTGTTGGACAACTCGGACCTGTTGAAAATCACCAACCGGGCGCCATCCGCCAACCGCATGACTTATGAAATTACGGGAGTGGAAGCCCATGCCGGCATGAATCCTCATAAAGGCATCAGTGCCATCGAAGTCGCCAGTCGTGCTATTGCCAGCATGACATTGGGTAGAATCGACCACGAAACCACCGCAAATGTGGGAACCATCAGCGGCGGTACTGCCACTAATATCGTGGCGAAAACAGTGAAAATCACTGCCGAAGCCCGCAGCCATGATGTGGAAAAATTGGAAGCACAGTCCGATCACATGAAACAAGCATTCCTTGATCAGTTGCCCCATTTCGAACGGGAAGTTGATGGCAAGAAAATCCGTGCTGGATTCAAGGAAGAACGTCACCGCGATTTCACCTCAATGCATATTCTGGAATCTGCACCGGTATACCAGATGGTACATAACGCCGGAAAAAGAATCGGAATGAATCTAACATCCAAAGTCGCTGGAGGCGGCACCGATGCCAATATCTATAATATCAACGACATAGAAACCGTTGTGATAGGAACTGGAATGACCAATCCCCACACTGTGAAAGAATATATCAAAGTCCAGAACTTGGTGGACACCACCCGCTTGTTGTTGGCAATTATTGAAGAGAGCATTAATTACGGCACTCACTGAATCATGATGGGCAGAACAGGAGGAAGCGAATGAACTGTGATCAGTACCAACACAACTTAGAAATATGCAATTGTACCTATGACCCTTGTGAGCGGAAAGGTCACTGTTGTCAGTGCATAGAGTACCATCATAAGTTAAACCAACTCCCAGCATGCTATTTCCCTGCCGACGCAGAGAGAACCTATGATCGGTCGATTGCCATGTACATCCGATGCCAGCAAAGGTAATCGGAAATTATTGTAATATATCACAATACTTATAGATAAAATCAAATTCCCTTGAATACGAGGTTATCATGACTGAACGCCTTCGGGGTGAAGGATTAACTTTCGACGACGTGCTCCTCGTCCCTGCAAAGTCAAGCGTGTTACCTATTGAAGTGGACCTAACCACAAAACTGACGTGTAAACTGACATTGAATATCCCCCTGGTTAGTGCTGCAATGGATACCGTGACCGAGTGGGCATTGGCGGTTGCACTGGCAAGGGAAGGCGGCATCGGTATGATCCATAAAAACCTGTCAATTGCCGAACAAGCCGCCCAAGTCGCCAGAGTGAAACGATCGGAAAGCGCCGTCATCAAACAGCCCATTACCCTGCCTCCCGATCGCACAGTAAAAGAAGCGCTGGAACTGATGCACACCAAAGGCATCAGCGGTATCCCAATTGTGGAAGGCAACCGTCCGGTGGGAATCCTTACACACCGTGACCTGCGTTTCGAGACCAATGAGGACCAGTGCATCTCCGAAGTCATGACCCCCAAAGATCGCTTGGTGACTGCCCCAGAAGGAATCACCTTAGAAGAAGCCCAGAAAATCCTGCACCGCGATCGTATCGAAAAGCTGCTGCTGGTGAACAGCGATGGTTACCTAACCGGTTTAATCACTGCCAAAGATATTCAGAAGAAGCGGATGTTCCCCAACGCTTGCAAGGATGACCATGGGCGACTCAGGGTGGGAGCAGCGGTAGGCGTCCGTCAGGACACCCTTGAACGGGTAGCAGCCCTTGAAGATGCTGGTGTGGACGTGATCGTGGTGGATTCGGCACACGGTCATTCCGTAGGCGTACTGGAAACAGTAGCTGGCATACGCAAACAATCATCGAAACTCAACATCATCGGTGGCAACGTAGTGACCAAAGAAGGTGCGTTAGCTATAGCGGATGCTGGTGCCGATGCGGTGAAAGTCGGTGTCGGTCCCGGTGCCATCTGTACCACTCGTGTGGTATCAGGTGTCGGTGTTCCCCAAATCACTGCCATCATGGAAGCCACCGAAGCCTTAACTAATCGGGATATTCCTGTCATCGCTGACGGCGGAATTCGCTATTCCGGCGACATGGCAAAAGCCTTAGCCGCTGGTGCCCATTCTATCATGATAGGATCCCTATTCGCCGGTACCGACGAAAGCCCCGGTGAGACGATACTGTACGAAGGACGCAGCTACAAAGCCATCCGTGGTATGGGCTCCATCGGTGCGATGAAAGACGGTCAAGGAGATCGCTACTTCCAAACCGGTGTCACCGACGTGGAAAAGCTGGTGCCGGAAGGTATCGAAGGTCGTACCCCATATAAAGGTAAGTTGTATGGCGTAGTATATCAATTTACCGGTGGGATTCGAGCTGCCATGGGATATTGCGGGGTAGCAAACATCGAAGAATTGCGGAAAAACACTCAATTTATCCGTACCACCCACGCCGGGGTATTGGAAAGCCATCCCCATGACGTCACCATTACCCATGAAGCCCCTAACTACGAAAAACCCTGGTAAGCATATAAAAAGAGCCGATGTTAAGTAACGGACAAAGGAGGGAGGTTATTGTCCGATAAATACACCGGCTCGGCGGGGAAAAATCTATAGTTCTCTACAGAGTTATTTCCTAAATTAAGCTTGTAAAGATTGTACGTAGCGCGCTAACTTCGCCTTGTGATTAGCTGCGGTGTTGTGGTGGATGATCCCTTTCGACGATAATCGATCCAGTAACGAAGAGGCAACCCGTAATTCCTGCTGTGCTTTCTCGTGGGATGTCTGAGAAAGTACACTCTTTTCCAAGCGCTTAGCACGTGATTTGTAGGCGCGATTCCTAATCCGAGCTTTCTCGTTGGTCAGTAACCGTTTCTTGCAAGATTTATGTTGAGGCATTTCTTATTTCCTTTAATTTTCCAGACCTAAATATATAAAAAAATAACCCCATTGTCAACAAAAAAATCTTAAAAAATGGCAATATTATCTGAAATCGGAATTCAAAAAATTACCGTGGCAAATCACGTCGCCGTACTAACCGGTGCCGGCATCTCTGCGGAAAGCGGAGTGCCCACCTTCCGTGGCGAACACGGTTTGTGGAAAAAATTCCGTCCGGAAGAATTAGCCAATTTCGACGCCTTTATGCGGAACCCTGAATTAGTGTGGGAATGGTATACCTTTCGTAAACGCATAATCTCATCCATCGATCCCAATCCCGGTCACTATGCCTTGGCGAAAATGGAATCCCAATTCCCCAAATTCACCCTAATCACACAAAACGTGGACGGACTACATCGCCGTGCCGGCAGTCAAAATATCCTGGAGCTGCACGGCAACCTGATGCGCAATCGATGCCTGAAATGTGAAACTATTGTCCAGTCTGTGGAGTTAGAGTTTGAGGGGTCGATACCCAAATGTGAATGTGGTGGAATGCTCCGCCCGGATGTGGTATGGTTCGGCGAAATGTTACCCCAGGATGTGATACAAGCCGCTTTCCTGGCGGCGGAAACCTGCGATGTATTCTTTAGCCTCGGCACTTCGGCGGTGGTACATCCCGCAGCCTCGCTGCCAATGGTCGCAAAGCAAAATGGAGCATATTTGATCGAAATTAATCCCGATGCGACGCCCCTGACGGCAATCGCCGATGAGACCATCCACGGTCCCACCGGTGAAATCATGCCGGCAATCTGGGATCAAATTACAGCCGATGATTAACCACATGTTATATAAAAACAAACAAATATTCCCGATTCTGATGCTGACATTCCTGCTGGGAATGATCACCTTTGTCGGTTGTGCCTATTTCAATTCCTTCTACAACGCCAGGAAAAACTATCGCGAAGCGGAAAAACAGCGCGAAGACAGCCCAACCCAACAACAGAATACCCAGAAGTATAACAAGGCGATTGAATCAGCCGGTCGCTTGTTGAATGATTATCCCAACAGTAAATGGGTTGATGACGCGCTATTACTGATGGGACAATCCTATTATCGCCTCAGTCAATATAACCGTGCCCTGCGAAAATTCGACGAGTTGCTTGCCAACCATCCCGATAGCCCCCTTATCCCTGAATGCAAATACTGGTGGGCGCTGACCACTGTAGGACTTGAGAAAACAGAGGATGCCATTACCCAACTGCGGTCTCTATTGGGTATGGAAATCTCCCATGACCTGGAAATTGACATCCGGTTCGCGTTAGCAGACCAGTTGTATGATCAGGAATCCTACGATAAAGCCAGAGTCGAATACAAAAGTATCGTTGAAAGATCAAAAAACCGTAAAACTAAATCCACTGCTCAGTACCGGGTGGCGGAGTGTTTCCAGGAAGCCTACCGGGATTCGTCTGCTGCCCAGGCTTTCCTGGAGGTCCTGCAATACAAACCTGACCGAACCATGGAATTCGATGCGCAGTTTAACTACGGCATTGTCTTGAAGGAGCTACAAAGGTACCAGGATGCACAAGAAATATTCGAAACTTTACTGGACAAGGAGATATACTTTTCCCACTTCCCTAAAGTAGAGCTGGAATTAGCTGACCTGATGTATCGAACCGGTCAAAAGGAAGAAGCCCGGGCGAAATACGAACGACTAATCGAAGTACATCAACACACTGAAGTGTCCGCCCATGCCTACTATAAATTGGGCTTAATCATATTAAAAGACGACCGTGATATTGACAACGCCAAAGAATACTTCCGGAAAGTGAGAACCGAATTCGCCCAGTCGGAATATGTTGAACCAGCAAACTTAGAATTGAATATCCTGGATAATTACCTTGCAATTGTTAATTCCCGGGAAACCGTTGTCCAACAGCTGGTTTCCCTGGAAGAGATTCTGACAGCTCAGCGGAACAAAGACAAACCCGTCGATGAAAGCGACAGCTTGAAAACAACCGAGGTTGAAAGTGACAGCTTGAAGGCAACCGAAGTTGAAAGTGATAGCTTGAAAGCATCCGAAGTTGAAGGTGACAGCTTGAAGGCAACCGAAGTTGAAAGTGATAGCTTGAAAACAACCGAGGTTGAAAGTGACAGCTTGAAGGCAACCGAAGTTGAAA
>CBDVBD010000013.1:0-36532 GCA_965372135.1 uncultured bacterium
GAGGCAACAACCCTGCCAGCTTTTTTTATGCAACGGTGGGCGGGGGAGGCACCAACACTGCCTTCCATGTTTATGCCACCGTGGGCGGGGGAGGAAGTAACACCGCCAGAGGCTATTATTCTACTGTTGGTGGGGGAGGCAGAAATAACGCTCGAGGGGAATATTCGGTAGTTGCCGGCGGGGGAGGTTCCTCTCTGAGCGATTCCAACTCTGCAATAGGTCACTATTCAGCCATCGGCGGAGGAATAAGCAATACCGCCAGCGACATATATGCTACGGTAAGCGGCGGAAGGGACAACACTGCCAGCAGTAGTGCATCCACCGTGGGCGGGGGAAATGGCAACACCGCCGGTTATAGATCCACCGTGAGCGGGGGGTATCGCAACTATGCCGCCAACTATGGTGCCACCGTAGGCGGGGGTTATTATTGCTATGCAAGAGGAGACTATTCAGTCGTGGCAGGTGGGGGTAGTAGCGTCCTGTCTGATTCCAACTCTGCCCTCGGGGATCAATCAACCATCAGCGGGGGAATGCACAACTTCGCCAGTGGCGGGCTTGCCACCATCGGTGGGGGTTACGATAACTCTGCCGGTAATAATGCCACCGTAGGCGGGGGTTTGGTCAACGACGCTGCTGGCGGTTCTAGTACCATAGGCGGGGGGTATAATAACGTCGCCAGCGCAAATTGCGCCGTGGTCGCGGGTGGATGTGCCGATCGAGCAGAGGGCGAGAATTCTGCAGTGGGTGGGGGATCGAATAACATTGCCAGAGGCTTAGCATCCACCATTCCCGGTGGGATAGACAATCTGGCTGAAGGGGACTATACCGTTGCCATGGGCAGGCAGGCGCAGGCGGTTCATGATGGGTCGTTTGTTTGGGCGGACGGCGCCGGTCAAGATTTCACTACCACCTCTGACAATCAATTCTTAATCCGCGCAAATGGCGGCGTCGGTATCGGCACAACCAATCCTCAACATCAACTGGACGTGGCTGGTGGAATGGGATGTATGTCACTCCATGAGGCTTCCGATATTCGGTTAAAGTCTAATGTCACTACGATTTCAGATGCTTTAGATAAGGTCACTCAGATTCGCGGTGTAGAATTTGAATGGAATCGGAATGCAGAAGCACGTGGTGCAATTTCCGGTCAGGAGCAACTGGGAGTGGTGGCTCAGGAAGTGGAAGCTGTATTGCCACAACTGGTATCGACTTCCAAAGATGGCTACAAATCAGTGGATTACACCAAACTAACCGCGGTATTGATCGAAGCGGTGAAGGAACTGCGGTTAAAGAATTCGGAACTGGAGAGCAGGATTGTGGAGTTGGAAAACCGCAGATAGTTAGCAAGTTGGCAATCCGTCAGGTGCCGGACAAGTCCGCCAGTAGGCGGACAGGGTTGGCAAGTGATCAAGATTCCCCCTTACTCCCCACCTGCAGATCTGCCATAGGCGGACAAGCCCGCCATAGGCGGATGAATAGCAGGGGGGAAATATGGATTCCCACCTACACGGAAATAATGCTTGATATTGTGGTGATTGTTTGCTACATTGCGTGTTAGGCAAGTTGAGACATGGTTACGGGTTCCCGGTTGGAGGGATGGATGAAAACTAAAGTGACAGTGTTTTTGATTGTCTTTACGGCAGCGGTAATGACATCCGGTGCTTTGGGAGCGACCTATAATTTTGAGGATAATTGGGGGCAGGCGGGGATTAATTTGGTGTCACAGGATCCGTCGGGGGTGGAGATCGTGTTTTCGGTTCCTCAGGTGGATGTGATGGAAGTGGCGATCGATGGGGAGATGATGCACAGTATTATCATCTCTGGCGTCATCCTTCCCAACACAGCCGGTGCGCCGGATTTACCGGGTATCAGCCGGTTTATCGCTATTCCTCAAGGAGCCACCGCGGATTTGGAGATTATTGCCGTCCGTCGTCAAGTGATACCGGATGTCAATGTAATTCCGGCATTTGAGATTCCCGCCGATACCGATGATTCGCCGTTGAAGTACGAAAAGAATCCGGACATCTATAGTACTAATGCGTTTTATCCGGAACAGCCGGTGATGCTATATGCGCCCGACAAGATTCGCGGGGTGGATGTTGTCAGGTTGGGTGTGACGCCGTTTCAGTACAATCCGGTGACGCGGGAACTGGTGATGTATAAGGATATCCGGGTGAGGGTGCGATTTCAGGGCGGGAACGGGCATTTCGGGGAAGATAGGCTTCGCAGCAGATGGTGGGAGCCGATTTTAGGGCATCATTTGTTGAATTATGCATCGCTGCCGCAAATCGATTTCAATCGGGTCTCCCAGACCGATGAGGATAATGTGGAATATTTGATCATTGTCCCCGACGATCCGGATTTCTTAGCGTGGGCGGACACGATTAAACAGTGGCGCAACGAACAGGGGATTATTACCGGGATTACCACGATTACCGAGATCGGCGGTAACGATGTCGATTTGATCGAGAATTACATTGATAATGCTTACGACACCTGGGATCCCCCTCCAGCGGCGGTACTGTTGATGTCTGACTATCAAGGAACCGGCGATACTTACGGGATAACCACTCGAGTCCATTACTATTACAGTAATCAGTGCGTTTCCGACAATTATTATGCAGATACCGGTTACGACCATTTGCCGGATATTGCCATGGCGCGGCTTCCGGTGCAAGATGCTGACGATCTTCAGAACGCGATAGGTAAGATGCTGGAATATGAGCGTTACCCATCTATGCAGAAAGCATTCTACGCTAAACCGGTGACAGCAGGGGGATGGCAGACCGAACGATGGTTTATTTTATGTGATGAGGTAATTTGGGGGTATTTCCATCACGTACGCAATAAGATGCCCACCCGGGAATATGCCATATATCAAGGCACTCCCGGGGCGTATTGGTCCAGCAACCCAAATACCTGGATGGTGGTCAACTATTTCGGTCCGAACGGATTGCAATATATTCCTTCCACACCGCAACACTTGACCGATTGGGGTGCCAATGCTTACCGGATGACCAACGATATCAACCGCGGCTGTTTTATTGTGCAGCATCGTGATCATGGGTATCCCGAAGGCTGGGGGGAACCTGACTATAATGTGGGGCATCTCAGCGCCTTGGTCAATGACAGCTATCCTTACATTCTATCCATGAACTGTTGTACCGGGCAGTATAATTATGCGGCACCGAGTTTTGCCGAAGTGTTTATTCGGATGGAATACGGTGCGATCGGGGTGGTGGCGGCTTCTAATACGTCTTATTCTTTTGTTAATGATGTGTTTACCTGGGGGGTGTACGATTTGATGTGGCCTGATTTCGATCCGGGATACGGGGTGGATTCGGTGGGACAGGGCAATCTGCGACCGTGTTTTGGGATGGCGAGCGGAAAGTACTATTTGAATGCGTCAACTTGGGCGTCTGGAGGAACAGCGAGAATAGCCACCTATTATCTTTTTCACCATCTCGGGGGAGCGTTTATGACGTTGTATTCCGAACCACCACAGCATTTAAGCGTGGTGCATTCCCAATGTGCCGTTGCGGGGGATACGGTTTTTACCGTGTCTGCCGATGAAGGCGCTTTGATCGGATTAAGCGTTGACGGGGAACTTATCGGGTGTGGCGATGCCACAGGCAGCTTGTTGAGTATTCCTATTTCACCGATGGCGGCGGGGGATACGATGAAGGTGACGGTCACCAAGGCGGACTATTACCGATACACGGCTCAGGTTAATGTGGTAGAGCCGGGAAGTGTTCCACCGCGTCCAGTTGACGATTTAGTAATTACCCCCGATGGAACCAATGTGGAATTGTCCTGGTCGCCGGTAGGAACGGATATGTGTGGGAGTATGATCGATATTACCCGTTATGTGGTTTACATGTCACAAGACAACCCGTATTTCGTACCCGCTTCGGGTGATTCGATTGGGGTAGTGTACCCGCCGATAACCACCTACGAGGAAGTGAATGCGCTGTCGGAATCAATGCGATTTTATAATGTCATAGCGGTGGTGGAGAATCCTTAGTGCCTGATTATTAACGTTCTATTTTTACCCGTGGCGCACAGTGTCACGGGTAATTTTTTATTAGATTGGGTGTGGTTGATTGGATAGTTATTATATATAATTCCATCTTTTAGGAAAATTTATCAAGGGGAAAATAGCGATTGACAATGTCAAGAAGATTTTGTACCTTTTATGTTAGGCAATAACCCAAAGGAAAGTCCTACAAAAGGTAATGATATTTTGAAGAAGGGAATCAGCATGAAACACTTGACTTGCAACATCGTCCCCGCAGGTACCAAGATTTTCAGTCGTTTTCAAGTGCTGTCTATATTGACGGCATTCTTGGTGTTTTTAGCGGCGCCATTTGCCGGTGCCGAGGTAATCACCTTTGAGGATAACTGGGACGATTCCGGGATTAATTTGGTTGCTCAGGATGTATCCGGGGTGGACATTGTTTTCTCCTTGAGCAATATGGAGGTTTCCGATATTTCCATCAATGGGGAGATGATGCAGAATATTACCGTTTCCGGCGTGATACTTCCCAATGATGCCGGGGCTCCGAATCTGCCGGGCTTTAGCCGGTATATTGCATTGCCCGAAGGTGCGAATGTGGAATTAATCGTTGAGGACAGCCGTGTGGAGTTGTTTCACAACATGAACATCGCCCCGGCGTTTGTAATCCCCGAGGATACGGATGATTCGCCGTTACACTATGAAAAGGACCCGGCGATTTATTCTACGAATGCTTATTATCCGGCTGAAGCAGTGCGCTTAAGCGAGCTGACGGTAATCCGCGGTGTGGATGTGGTGATGCTGGGGATTACGCCTTTTCAGTATAATCCGGTGACCAAGGATTTGGAAGTATATACGGACATCCTGATCCGGGTAAATTTTGTGGGCGGGAACGGGCATTTCGGGGAGGACAGGCTTCGCAGCCGGTGGTGGGATCCGGTGCTGAAGCAGAACCTTTTGAATTACCAATCGTTGCCCGAAATGGATTACGATCGGGTATATTCCACAGACGATACCGATGTGGAATATTTGATTATTGTTCCCAACAATTCGGCATTTATCTCCTGGGCGGATTCGCTGAAGGATTGGCGCAATCAGCAGGGGATTAAGACGGGGGTTACTACTATTTCCGAAATTGGCGGGAATAATTACACGCTAATCGAGAACTACATCAACAATGCGTACAATAACTGGGATCCCGCTCCGGTGGCGGTGTTGTTGTTGTCCGATTACCTGAGTGGCACCGGTTCGTACGGCATCACAGCACCATATTACACTTATTCCTATTCGTGCGTATCCGACAATTTCTATGCTGACAGGTCTGGGAATGATTTACCGGATATCGCATTGGCGCGGATTTGTGCCCAGAACGCAACCCATCTTAACAGAGCGATCTCGAAGATGTTTACTTACGAACGCACTCCGCCTGTCGATATTGGGTTTTACAACAATCCGGTTATGGCTGGAGGGTGGCAGACGTCACGGTGGTTTATTTTATGTAGCGAAGTGATTTATGGGTATTTGGCGAATGAGCACGAGAAGGCTCCGGTTCGGGAATATGCAATCTCTTCGGGCACCCCGGGAAGTATTTGGTCCAGTAATTCGAACACCTATATGATTGTGAATTACTTCGGTCCCAGCGGTTTAGGTTATATTCCCTCAACCCCAGTTCATTTGACGGATTGGGGTGGGAATGCTACACGGTTGAACAACGACATTCAGAATGGTTGTTTTATACTCCAGCACCGGGATCATGGTTCGGTGAGTGGGTGGAGCGAACCGTACTACCGTATTGAACATGTAAACACACTGACCAATACCTTGTATCCGTACGTGTTCTCCATCAATTGTTGTACCGGACAATTTGATGAACCGAGCATGTGTTTTGCGGAGGCGTTTCATATCCAGGAGTACGGTGCATTGGGTTTGATAGCGGCTACTCAGGTTTCTTACTCGTTTGTGAATGATACCTACGCCTGGGGAATGTACGATTATATGTGGCCTGATTTCGATCCCGGGTATGGTGTGACCACAGATGAAAATTTGAAACCGGCGTTTGCCAATGTCAGCGGCAAGCACTATTTAGCCGCTTCCAGTTGGCCCTACAATTCTTCGAACAAGGACGAGACCTATTACCTGTTCCACCATCACGGGGATGCATTTATGACGTTGTATTCTCACCCACCATATGTGTTGACGGTGGCGCATGATAATACCATTCTGAATACTGCTACATCATTTTCAGTATCTGCGAACAATGGGTCATTGATCGGGTTAAGCGTGGATAATGTATTAATCGGTAGTGCCACCGGAACCGGTTCACCGGTCTCCATCGGCATTTCACCACTATCAGTTGGTGATACATTGAAAGTGGTGGTCACGAAGTCGAATTATTACCGTTACAGCGCCCACATACCTTGTATTCCCTCGGGACCGCAGGCGCCTCCTGAAAAGGTGGATGATTTAGTGATTTCGTCATTTGTGTCTCATGCATTTCTTAACTGGTCGCCGGTGGTGGTAGATACTTCGGGAAATCCGATCACGGTATCTTATTATGTGATCTACCGGTCGCCGGATGATCCTTTATTTGAGCCGACTGCGGCAGATTCCATTGGCAGTGTGATGTATCCAAGTTCCAATTATTTGGATGTGAACGCATTGCAGGATCCGGTTCAGTTCTACAATGTCAAAGCGGTGGTAAGCCCTTAAGCATCACAGGCTGATATTGATATTTCAATTTTCACTTTAATAATAACCCGGGCTTTGCCGTAGTGGTGAGCTCGGGTTTTTTTCGAGGGTGTTGATTTATTATTCTAATTAAGATTGATAGTTGTGTCGGGCATTGATTGGAGATGATAATGCGGTGGAAGCTGGTTTTCTTGATGTTGTGTTCTGTTGTTGTGACTTCCGGGTATTGTATTCCGGATACATCGTGGGTGCAGACCTACGGCGGCAGCGACAGTGAGTATGCTTGGGATGTGCAGCAGACGACTGATGGGGGATATATTGTGGTGGGCAGGACTATGTCGTTTGGTGCCGGCAGCTATGACTGCTATGTTGTGAAAACGGACAGCGCTGGGAGTGTGTTGTGGTCGCAGACCTTTGGGGGAGGTATGAGTGATTATGCCCGTTCGGTACAATTGACATCGGATGGTGGGTATATCATCGCTGGGAATACCGGATCTTTCGGTCAAGGGGAATCCGACTTCTATTTACTGAAGATAGATGAGATGGGAGATTCGCTGTGGACGCGGACCTATGGAGGTACCGACATCGATGCCGCCAGTGCCGTGCAACAGACTCAGGATGGGGGATATATTTTGGCAGGATATACTTATTCTTTTGGAACTGGCGGGTCGGATTGTTATCTGGTAAAGGCGAACAACCTCGGCGCTACCGTGTGGTCTAATACTATTGGGAGTATGGGAAATGAATTTGCCTGGGCGGTACAACAGACCAGCGATTTGGGGTATATTATGGTGGGCAGGAGTTCGGATGGGTTATATTTGGTTAAGACCACCACTTCGGGAGATTCGGTATGGGCTCGGACATACGGGAGCCCCGGGGATGAAGCGCATTCGGTGCAGCAGACGTCTGATGGGGGATATATCATGGCGATATCCCAGTGCCGGCTTTTCAAGACCGACGGGAATGGGGATTCGTTATGGATGCGAACCTATGGCGGTGAAGAATTATACAGCGCGAACCTAACTCAGGATGGGGGATGTATTGCCGCAGGGAAGACTGGAAGCACACAGGACGATTTCTACATAGTTCGAACTGATAGTATCGGCGATACCTTGTGGACGATGATGTATGGGGGATACGATGACGAAAGCGCCCGGGTAATCAGGGAGACAGATGATTCAGGGTATATTGTGGCGGGATTTACCGAATCTTACGGTGCCGGCAGCCGGGATTTCTATGTGTTGAAAACCGGACCGGATCGTGAGCTGCAATTGACGTCGCCCAATGGTGGCGAGGAGTGGGCGATTACCCAACCCGATACCGTGCGGTGGATTGGATTGGGATTTGAGGGTGGCGTGATGATTGAACTCAACCGGAACTATCCTGATGGAATGTGGGAAACCTTGATGGACAGCACCGCAAACATTGGTTGGGTGGAGGTACAGGTTACCGGACCGCCTTCGAGTCACTGCCGGGTGCGGATTAGTGCTTTGGATGAGGATCTTACCGATTTATCGGACGCCGACTTTTCCATAGTATCGACCATCGGCGGTTATTTGGCGCTGGTGCGGACATCGGATTTGGAAACCGCCTTTATTTCCTGGGATGTGACTGCTGAATGCCCCTTGACCGTTACGGAAAACTTTTTCCTGAAGAATATAGGGGATGCCGGTATAGTGGTATTTACTCCCGATTCGCTGGGTGGACCAGAATTTACCAGTTCCAATGATTGTCCGTCATATTTTGCACTGGTGGAAGGGCAGGTGAGTGCCTGCAGCATCACGGTAACGTTTGATCCGTCAGGTTCGGGGATCGACAGGGATACCCTTTTGATTATGAGTGATGCGGTGAATGCGGTGGATGGATATGTCCGGATTCCACTGTCCGGGCAGCAGTCGCTGACCCCGGCGACTCCTAATTTGATGATTTTGATTGGGGATGATGATGCCCTCTTGTTTTGGGATTCTGTAACAGAGTCTATTTATGGGTGTCCGATGACTATTACCGGCTATTTGGTGTTCTTTTCCGAGGAGGTATCGGGACCCTATTGGTTTCACGGTTACACCACGGATACCACCTATGCACATTACGGGGTGATACGGTTCACAACCGGGATGTTCTACCAGATAACGGCGTTTACCGAACCTTTGGATGGGATTTCCGCACTGCTTGCAGATCCTAACAGGAAAATGTTGACTCGAAATAGGTTATTTCAATTACTGAGTAATTCCCGTTGATATGTGGTGATAAATAGGGAAAATGAAAGCCCGTCGCTGGTTAGGCGACGGGCTTTTTTGATGTCGGGTGAATATATGATTAATGGTCATCACTGACTTGGATTTTGTAGAAATACCGGTGGTTGGTTCCGATGCTGTGCAAGAATTCCAGGTTTTGAGTTACTGTCAAGAGGTACTCGGGATCAGGGATGAAATAGGGATCGGGGCTGCCATAGACTCGGTACCAGATGTCGCCTTGTTCCGGCTGTCCCCCACCGCCTGTGGTAACTTCATCCCACTGCAAAAGGATTTGATTTGGTGATGGTTGGATCATGGCGACGACCCGTGTCAGGTCTGGCGGCAGGTTGTCTATCGAATATCCGGAATCCACTTCGGAATCATAATAGACGAACGGATCAGGTGTGTGAGACCGGATGAAGAATACCGACCAGTAGATTCCTCCTGATGTAGAATCCGCTAATGTGGGAACCACTGTGGCGTAATACTCTTCCGCGCTAGCAGGCAGCCACTCCACGAAATCCCATTCTCCGGGGGGCCAATCGAGACCGGAGTGTATAGTTCTGTTGTCGCTGTTGTCCCGGTATTCATCAATCCGGCGGTAGAGGCTGTAACTACTTATTGTGACAGCACCACCCGGACAATGATCGAAGGGATGGCGAAGCCAACGAACACGTACCTGCCTCCCCTGGTCATTGCCAACATCGGTGATGGAAGCTATAGTCGTCTGCAGGTCAGCCGTCTTCACCAATAGGAAATCCTGATTACCGGGGGAACTGGAATGCCCGGCAAACGCATAGCCCCCGTCTGAAGTCACCACAACCGAACTAAAACGGTCGCTTGCAAAATCTTCAATGCTGTCACTCCATAAGAGATTACCATTGGCGTCTGTCTTTATCACATAGTTATCATCGTCTCCGGCGAGAAAAGGATCGGCATATCCCACGGCGATAAACCCTCCATCCGGTGTTTGTTCCACTGATCTGCAGTAGTACTGCACCAATCCTATCTGCCCGTAGGTGCCTGTCCATAGAGTGTCGCCATTTGTATCCGTTTTAACCATGAAAATCCTGGCGCCCGCCAAGGTATTGCCCGCCATGATATAGCCTCCATCAGAAGTCTGCCGAACTGCGTAGCATGTTTCTGAATTGTCGGTCCCATAAGTGCGGGTCCACAGGCTGTCTCCATTTGCATCTGTTTTTATCAGCCAGAAATCGTCATAAGGCGCAGAAGCATTTCCGATAGTCCCACCAAGGATATATCCGCCATCGGTTGTCTGCCTCACCGATCTGCATTCGTCATCATTGGGTCCTCCGTAGATCTTTGTCCATTGCGTAGCGCCCAGACTATCCCATTTGATGAGCCATATTTCTTCACTGGTTATCAATTCCCTATAACCTGTTAGGATATACCCGCCGTCAGAAGTCTGTTGAACGGAATAGCAGGCTTCGTTCATAAACCCACCGAATACGCGGGTCCAGGATGTATCGCCTATACTATTCGTTTTCACCACCCAGAAGTCGTCCGACACGCCGCCGAAGGATGCGGAGGAACCTGCCAGGATATATCCTCCATCGGAGGTCTCCTGCGCCGAATAGCATATGTCATCGGCACTGCCACCGTAACTGCGCGACCAGAGGCTGTTTCCACAACTGTCGATTCGCACCAACCAGAAATCGGCGCCGCCCCAACCATAAGAATAGGTGTATCCTGCCACAATGAATTTACCGTCCGAGGTCTGCTGGACACAGGTAGCATATTCCGCTTGGTTTCCCCCATAATGTCGCGTCCAGATGGTATCCGGTGGTTGCGCGAATGCTTGAACAGTCAGTGCGATGAGAACAACCGCTCCCCATTGATAAATCAGATTTTGCTTCTTCATGGTTCCATACCTCCAGTTAAACCATATTAAGCATAGTAGAATATAATTGATTAAATTAGGTATGTCAAGGAAAATATTTCATCTTGCGAAATAATTATCGTTAATATTATAGGGACTATAGAATAATATCTAATTCGATAATATCAAGAAATAATTTGACCTGATAAGAATCTGCTTGACATCTGGGGAATTTAAACGTATATTTATTATATCGATTTGTGATCGAGGTACGTCGCTGTGGTTGATGTATCCTTGACAGATTTTTTAAAAAACATCCAGCATGGTTGGTTGAGAGATCTTCGCTGGGATTTGTAGCATTGCCTTCATTGTATTCGTGATTTTGATCTCTCGATCGGACGATGCTGGGGAGGGTATTATGAACGTTAGAAAAATCTTAACGATTACGTTGCCTTTTCTGGTTGGATTTGGGATGCTAATCGCATCTCAATCGGACGTGGACGATCAGTCCAGCGGCGGAATGGATTATTCTGTTCCGGGTTGGAGCGGACGACCCATGACCCCCGCTGAAAGCACCACGACCGCACGTGCCATCGACAGCATAGGGACACCGCCGCCGGCATCGATTACCTGGACGGACGCAGCGGGCAGCACCAACACTGTATCCTGCACAACTTTCGCTAATCTGCTTAGAGAGCAACAATCAGGCGACAGCACCATGGAAACAGAAACCGAAGCGGGTGCGAGCGGGGTGGTCAACGATGGTGAAGAAACCACCGCTGGCGATCGCATGAATGTGGACTCCACTCTGATCGCTTGGGCGTCTGCCGATCCGGATGATCTGGTGTATCTGGAGGAGACCTTAATCCATGAGGCAGTCCATAAATGGCAGAAAACCAATGAAATGACCAATGATGAACGGGAGATCGATGCACTGGAAGCGGAATTGGCGTATAAGGATTCCTGCGGATTGACCGCTGCCAATTGGTTTTATCGATTTAAGCTTAACTTACTTATTAATCACTGGATTAACCATATCGCTACTGAATTAGAGAAACGCCTGTCGGAACTGCATCAAGCCAACAACCATAAAGTGTTTTTACAGCATGATCCCTATGGCACAAACGTGGATTTCTTTAGTTCGAACGCAACGAACTGGTGGGAGGAACCATTACCTATTCGTGGTTCGGATCTACTGGTATATGATAATTATCCCTATTTCCCGCCGGGACATAGTCTTGGGTTGATCTTCGGCTGGGATCCCATGAGTAATTTAGCAAATGTGATGGCGGTGGATATTTTCGAAGGGCAAATTTTCGGGGCTCAATTCCATCAATATCCCCCTCCATTTAGATTCTTGTATTCTGCCACTCAATTTGAGAATGGCGGATTGTTTTACGTGTCGGATACAATGAACAATGAAATCGTAACCATGATGGATTGGAATGGGGATTGGATTCCGGATGAAATTACTTCCGTCTATGCCAGCGCCTCCTGGCCCGGGTTTGAACCTTTGGAGGAAATGCGTGGCGTTACTGCAGTGGATCATCTAACCCGTACTTTCGGGATCAGGGCGACCGAGGGCGAGATCCATGAATCTCATCTCACGAATCCCTACGATCCTTGTTGGTTCCTGCCTGACTTAGATGGAGATAATGTAGCGGACGCATGTTTACCCTCGTTCATGTACGAATATCTGTCTGTTCCACCAGTGATACAACATCCTTTTCCCTGGATTGGTGAAGATTTCGTGCAGTTGTTTGCGACATGGAATAATTCCATCGACGTCTGGGCGACCGATTCCATGGGGACGGTCTTTTATGAACCAGCACCGCTTGGAACGGTGTTGATGGCAGGAGGTCCCGATGCGGAATGTATCCTTAATCGATCTCTTGTAGAAGGGGAATTTGTGCTGCCAATTGACGCAACCACAGGAGAGCGACCGAGAAGGGCAACCAAAGTGGTCGATCCTACACCGCAGCATCTAACGATTCAATATTTGCCCACTGGCGAGTTGTATCTGCAGTGGGAAGTTGTATCAGGTGCTGATCATTATCTACTGTATGGATCAGAGGACGGGGAAGTGTTCTTCAATACCGGTTTAATTGCGGTCGAAAACGAATTCTATATGCCGTTACCACTAAGTGTGAACAAATATTTCTATCGGATAACAGCGGAGCGATAATTTCGCTGTCGATAAATTGAACGACATTTTGGGCCAGGAATGAGTAATTCTTGGCCCTTTCGTTTCTGTGTTTGTTTGAGATGGAGATGTTCCTGGAATAACCTGAAATCTCTAAGTTGATTAACTTGATTTTATCTTGATTTCTTCTATCCTATTCCTTATATTATAGACTCCTGGAGGACTAGTCCTAATTGGTAAGGCAGCGGTCTTGAAAACCGCCGGGCTTTTGCCCTTGGGGGTTCGAGTCCCTCGTCCTCCGCTACAGATGCTGCTGTCCCGCTCGGGCGGGACGGCAGCAAATAAATAGTCATCAAGTTTGGTTTATTATTGATACGCTTTAGTTGACATGTACGCCGACAGATGAAGTGGCGCCAGATCACTGAAGATGAAATTGTTGAAGTGATCAATAATCCATCAGAAGAAACCGCTTCTATTAAGGGTCGTGTCAACCTGTTAGGCTCGTCGGATATCTCGCGGTTGAAAGTGACCATCGAAAGGGGAGATGATGACATTATTGTTGTCACTGCATTGAGAAGAGGTAAATCATGAAATTTGAATATGACAGTGAAGTAGATGCATTGTACATCCGTATTGAGGAAACGGAAATTGTCCGAACCGAGGAACTGAAAGAAGGTATTAATCTTGACTTCAATTCGCAGGATAGACTGGTCGGAATAGAAATATTGAATGCATTGGAAAGATACAATCCCAGCGACATTTTCACTATTTCTACTGAAGCTCTTGTTTTGACTGAACAAAAAGGATAAGAAAGATTTGCAGTAATTTTAACTTGTCAACTTGCAAACTTTCTAACTTGTTCGAGTGGGGACAACTGGCAGTACATTAAGACTGGATCCCCGCCTACGCGGGGATGACAGAATAGAAGAATGGAGAGGTGACCGAGCTGGCTGAAGGTACACGCCTGCTAAGCGTGCGTACGTAACCCGTACCGTGGGTTCGAATCCCACCCTCTCCGCTATACTGAGGAAATAGCATAAATAGGCAACCATGGATTCTGGCATAGCCACTCCGATGGAGGAATCCCACCCTCTCCGCAAAGATGAATAGAAGGGGATTGATGTGTTTTGTGAGTCTTCATCATGGGAATTGCATATCGCTGTGGAATTATCACCTTATCCCGCCAATGGTACATACCAGAAGCGGGATTTTTTATTCAAGGATTTCACGCCTTGACGCTGATTGTTTGAAGTATGAAACCAATCTGATCAGAAAAGTCTGTTAATATATTAGTAAGGCATATTGGAGGAAAGTATGGCTAAGAAAGAGACTAAAGCCGATAGAATCCGGAAAATTAAAAGGCTAATTGATGCCGGTAAGCTTGTTGAAGGTCTGAAGTTGACCAATGCTGATGACGCAAAAGCACTATTAAATATCGGCGTCACTTATGGGAAGAAGAAATCTCACGATATCGCAGAAAAGATATTTAGCCACATTGTCCAATTGAATCCGAACTATGATAAGGCATGGTCAAACAAGGGTATCGCTCTGGGTAAACTGGAACGATATGACGAGGCGTTGACCTGCTATGAAGAGGCGATCAGCATCAATCCGAACTTTGATAATGCATGGTTAAACAAGGGTATCGCTCTGGGTAAACTGGAACGATATGACGAGGCGCTGACCTGCTTTGAAGAGGCGATCAGGATCAATCCGAACTTTGATAATGCATGGTCAAACAAGGGTATTGATCTGGGCAAACTGGGACGATATGACGAGGCGTTGACCTGCTATGACGAGGCGATCAGGATCAATCCAAACAATGAACATGCATGGTCAAGCAAGGGTATCGCTCTGGGTAAACTGGGACGAAATGACGAGGCATTGACTTGCTATGACGAGGCAATCAGGATCAATCCGAACTCTGATAAGGCATGGTTTTACAAGGGGAATGCCCAGGGTAGGCAGGGACGATATGAAGAGGCATTAGCCTGCTATGAAGAAGCGATCAGGATCAATCCGAACTATGCAAAGGCATGGGACGTCAAGGGAAGTCGCCTTGGCAGTCTGGGACGACATGACGAGGCGTTGACCTGCCATGACGAGGCGATCAGGATCAATCCGAACTATAAAAATGCATGGTATAATAAAGGGGTCGCTCTGGGTAAACTGGGACGATATAACGAGGCGGTGTCCTGCCATGACGAGGCGATCAGGATCAATCCGAACCTAGCAGAGGCATGGACAAATAAAGGGGTCGCCCTGAGCAATCTGAGACGAATTGACGAGGCATTGACCTGCTTTGAAGAGGCGATCAGGATCAATCCGAACTTGGCAGAGGCATGGTCAAATAAGGGTGTTTCCCTGGGTAATCAGGGACGAATTGACGAGGAGGTGACCTGCTATGACGAGGCAATCAGGATCAATCCGAACTTGGCAGAGGCACATGGTAACAAGGGGATATTATTTCTAATAAAGCATGACTATCAAGCGGCAGCAGATCAATTTAGGATTTCGAAAAAACTTTTTACTGATAAAGGTGTGCAAGATGAGATAGAGAGATCCCACAGACTGGATTTATTGGCAAAAAATGCATCTAAATTGATGTCATCACTAAAGCCAATTGATGAAAAGTTCACTCAATCCTTAAGCAGCAACGGTTTGAAGGAGTTAAAAAATAAAAGTCTGGAAGTTAACAAAGAGATCAGTAAAGTTGTGAAGAGATTTGAAAAAATCGATTTACCGAAAGACGCAATGCAGCTATTAAAGAGTAAGGCAATGTGTTTCACGGCATTGTCAGATTCTTTGGACTTTAAAAAGGTTGATTTGAGACCTTTAAGGAAATCGGAAAAGGTCTTTGTAAGTTGGAATTTAAATACATTTGCGGATGCTGTGCATTTTCTTATCGCTTTTATTGAAGCCTTGAGAAAGCGATACAATAGTATAGATGAAATCAATGAAATTTCCGAAAGGCAGTTATTACAGGCATTAAAGACTTCTTTCGTTTTAAATGGTGAATTGTCCGAGGAAATCTTGAAAGGTAAACCATTTAAAGCAAAGCCTGCAAGTAGCGGAATCGACGATGGTCCAAAAATCATATACAAACACATCGCAGACACAGAAAAGACTTGGGTGAAATTTTGCCTAGTGCAACTAAAATATTCTTTGAAATATGCGGCAAAAACAAAAGAATTCGGTTTGGCAATAGAGGAAAATGGGAAAGATACTGTTAGGAAAAAAGTCTTTCAAGCGTTGAAAATCGCGAGTGAACGCGGAGTTGACATCACAGTTTTTTCTGAGTTAAGCTTTGACAATAGTTGGGTAAATGAAATTCAAGAAAAATTCAAAAATATGATAATAATCGGTGGCAGCTATTATGATGATACATATAATGTCTGTCCAATTTTCATAGATGGAACCTTGATTAGTCCACCATATAGGAAGATTAAACCATCTCCAACTGAAAACCCCGAGTCAACTGGGCGTGGGATGAAATCGGGCAATATCTTATACATTTTTCAGACAAAATGCGGACGATTTTCAGTGTTGACCTGTAGTGACTATATCCCTATACATGTGTATGAAATTTGCAACTATGAGACGCAAGGTGTGAAAGGTGTTGATTTCATTATAAACCCCATGTGTGAAACAAGCCCAAGTGAAAGACAATCGGTATGTAATTCAGATTGCACATCATATAATATGGATATAGTTCAGGTAAATAAGGCTGAAGATGATAGCAAGTATGGCAAATCCTGTTTAATCGGTAGAGAACACAATACAATTCTTGAAAAATTGAAGGGAGACGAATTTAGACATGATGATAATATAAAGTATAAATTATTCGAACTCGAAGGTGAAATGATGATGATATCGGAGCTAAATGTAAGCATGAAATCTCCGCCTGTGGATCCGTCAGCAGATTATTCGGGCAGAATTAGAGTGTCTGATGCAAATCGCTTTGTATATAAGAAAAGTCGTTGGGTGAATCCTTAATGACATTTGTAAAGTAATCGAGTTTTATTTAGGTTTTTGCTTCATAAATGCGAGATCGATTTAGACAAAATATCATCCAACTGAAAAATCCGCAGAACCTCGGGTGGTTAGTCCCGCTGTTGATCGGCGGGATGGTCTATTATGTCACCATGTGCCGCACAGTTTATGTCGGTGACAGCGGGGAATTTGCTCTGGTATTTAAGACCTTAGGAATCGCCCACCCTCCCGGTTATCCCCTCTTTTCACTTATAGGTCGTCTGTTTGTCGCTTTGACCGGGTTTTTCCGTGCTGCATTCAGCGCAAATCTGCTATCGGTTCTGATAGCCGCTACTGTCATTCCTGTGTTATTCTTTGCACTAAAAGGTAGCGATAAGCCGGTTCTCGCAGCAATACTCACGTTGATCTGGGCTTTTTCACCTCTTTTCTGGAGTGAAACGGCAGGCGTTGAAGTTTACGGATTGAATTTGTTTTTCATCGCCTTGCTGGTAACATTAAGCTTGGGTGACTATCCCAGAAAATGGTTGTTGATTGCATATTTATGCGGACTTTCTTTTGCACATCATCTGACCGTTATCACTGTGATACCAGCCCTTATCTTCGCCTTTTTCAGTGAAAGATCAACACCCAAATGGAAACTGCTGGGTTCCGGTTTGATCCTGTTTATGTTGGGATTAAGCGTCTATTTGTATCTTCCCGTCCGTTCATCATTATCTCCACTGGCTGACTGGGGACACCCGAGTACGCTCTCACTGTTGATTAACCACGTTACGGCTTCACAATACCAGCAGACGGTAATGTTCTCACTGTCTAATCTTTTATCAAGTTCACAGCTTTTCTTCTCAATTCTGGTAGCGAACTGGTGGTGGATTGGCTTCATATTGGTTATTATTGGCATTATTTATGGAATCAGGCAGAACCTCCGCCGAGCCATCTTACTGTTAATTTTGCTCGTATCGAATATTATCATAACAGCCTTTTACCATATCCCTGATATAGATCCTTATTACCTCCCGGCGCTGTTTGCATGTTTTATGTTTATGTCGGACGGCGTCATCTTCTTATGGGAGAAATATGCCATTCCAAATACCAGGAGATTGATTATGGGAGTGGCAGGGGTAGCTGCTCTCTCGATGCTTCTCCTAAACTTCAATCGGATGGACAATTCAGGTCACCGCCTGGCGGAAGACTACGGCAAGCTCGTCTTAGATACCGCGAATTCAGGAACGGTTTTCACCAACGATGACAACTCCAGCTTTCCCGCTCTATATATGAGGTATGGCGAGAACTACAATCCTAGTGTAGAAGTATTCGATCGGGCGGTACGGTTTAAAGCATTGTCCGATGCTGCCAGTAAATCTACTGGCCGCTTTATTGGGGAATATTATCGAGCCAGATCTGCCTACACTGAGAGCACGCCTGGGGATAAACATCTGGTTAAAAGCCATTACTACTATAATCCGGAATGGACGGATTTGGGCGTGGAATTGTACTCGAACGGAATTCTCTATACAACCTCCGCCCCCGGATCTGTTTCTCCCATCCCAGAATTATGGAATGGAGAGGAACCTGGAGATTCAAAAAGCCGCCAGATTCTTGTCAACCTTGACCTGTGCAGAGGAGAAAGCGCACTTCAAGCTAAATATCCCAATCCGACAGCGGCGCGTCAAGCCTTCAAACGAGCGTTAGACCTACTTGGAAATGAGCCGAGAGCAGCTCTGCATAATCAGCTCGGTATTTCGTTCAGGCATTTGAAACAGGGCGATTTGGCTTTAAATGCATACGAAAACGCCTTAGAGGCGACCCGCATATCGAGGATAGAAAGAGAGGAGATTGTTTTCAATATCTCTAATATATATAAAGATCGTGGCAATGAATTTGCTGCTGAGAATGATATCAACGGCGCCCTGCAAGCCTTTCAGCAGGCGCTGAAGTATGACCCATCGAACTCCCGTCTGTTATACAACGTGGGTGTAATCTATATAAACTATCTAAACGATCCTCAAAAAGGCAAGCCCTACCTTGAGACTTACCTCAAACTAAATCCTTCTGATAAAAAGGTTAGTGATCTGGTAAGATCGCTTCGTTAATTTTCAATCGGCAAGAGGCGAGCTTAGATCCAATTATATTTTCTGCGTTAGGATTGCAAGAGAGGTAAAATTAAAGTGCGTAGGTCAGGATCCACGTGATCCCGACATCTGTTCCATGTCGTCATCGCGAGCGTAGCGAAGCAACCTATACGTGCTGCCGCCTCTCCGTTGGTGGCAGCAGTAACTTACCGCCGTCACACTGACCGTTTGACGGAAAAACAGCAGGTACCGTGGGTTCTGGCGAGGCCATCCCTTCGGGGGAATCCTACCCTCTCCGCAAGAAGAAAGCCGGTTCAAGATTGAACCGGCTTTCTTTGCTCGCAACCAAATTTGAACAAATAATCAGCTTCGTTCAGTTTCACATCATGTTTACACAATCAGAATGGAGGAGGGTATCATCATGCTTAATTTCTTACTATTCATAAATTGGATCGACGATTTTGCCCATGAAAAGAATGGTTCCGGTGCGATCGTCTTGGATCACGAAGAAAAAGGGACGGTTAACAATGAAACTATTAATCGGCGGTGAGGGTCCCACGCCACTCATCATTCCAACCAGAGTAGCTGCTGCGGCTTCAGTTCCCTCTTCGTTCACGTAGATGAAGGTTTTCTGTATTACCCGAGATATCCATAGAGGTCCATCATTTATCCCGTGGAAATTGGCATAACTCTCAAAGGCTATCCCCATCGCACTTAGAACATCATTCAGTATAATTTTGTAGTCCAACTGAAATTGAGGGAGTTTCAGGATGGTTGTATTATTCCTTTGGAAAGCATTGATCCAGGTGTCATAATCTGCCGCATCCAACGTATTGATAAATTCGTCTATGTGATAGTCAGGACGGGGAAGGAATACATACATGGCAAGTACATCTCTACCATAGGGCATCCTGACAGCGGCAAAGTTATCATCTTCGTAAAAAGTGTATATGGATCCTGAATTTTTCATCATTGCAACTTCTTTATCGGTTCCATCAAGGAGATTAAAACGCCCTTCCGTTGTGTTGCCTTCATCAAATTGATAGGTCCAATCAGCTAAAAAATGCAATGCGTTTATTAAGAACATTACCTCTCGAGGGTCTATGTAAGTGATCATTTCGGTAATTCTTCCATTGGTATGTTCTTCAATCCATCCATTTATAATATCAACTGCTTCCGGAGCGCCGAAATTCAAGGTTGCAACCTCCGAGAAATAATGATCCTGATTTCTTTGGATGAAATCCGGTTTGACGGGGAATGTATCATGTATCCAAATTGAATTAGCTAATTCTAAGGTGGCTTGATCATCGCAGTTCTCGAGACTTTGGATTAGATAGGAGAAATGTCGGTTGACTTCCGCTAAGTCCATGTCCTGGAATTCCAATGTGTTCCTCATCGCCACATGGGTTTCACTTTGTGCTCCATTGTAAGTCATGGCAAGCGCAATGGACAGGCTTAGCGGTGAGAAGAATATATTGGAATTGCTCGGTTCAAGATCGATAAGCTTTTGGAACGATTCTAGAGCGAACCGGAGGTTGGCTGAGGTTAGATTTTCCCCAACGATGTTTGCTAAATTATCAGATTGCGAGTAGTTTTGAATGTTGGGTGGATTACTTGAATCGGTTCCGCTGTCCGAACAACCACTGATGATAATTCCGACAGCCAACAACGTGAATAGCTTTTTCATGATTCCCTCAAAAAAATATTCGTGTGTTAAATCGGATGTCTGATTTGAGAAAATTAAGGGTTTTGGGAGAGATATTAATCCAAGTGCGGAAAACCCATAATGATCTCGGAGGTATTTTCTCCGATGCGAATGTAGATGCTCAACAGTAATATAACAAATGTTTCCTAATTTGTCAATAGCTAATTAACCGTTGGGTGAAATTTTACAAGTGTTAAGGGATAGTTGTTGGTTGGAGAGTATATTCGAATCCTACCCTGTCTGCTACTAACCCAAAAACAAAAATTTTTTTTATTTGGAATGAACTTGACTTCGCACCGTTTTTTCCTTACATTCAAATCAGACAAATCCCTAAGCATCCATCTGTTCTAATATATAACACCATCTTTTCAGAAACGACTAAGACAATTTCCCTGCGATAATCTTGTTGTGAATATCAGTGATATCCTTTCATCCAGCATTTAGAGGGATTGCCATGAAGAATCTAAAGTTTATTCTAACCGCAATTGTCACTCTGACGCTTACCGTGACTGCTGCCCTTTGTCAAGATAGTCTAAACGTAACCAAAGTCTGTGAAGTGGTTTTCTGGGATGGTCTCTATGAGATCACGCATTCCGGCAATTACGTCTATGCAGTTGCCCGTGAGGAAGGATTGCATATCATAGATGTGTCCGATCCTCAAAATCCCACCGAAATGGGATGTTTTAATACTCCAGGTTCCGCAGAGGAAATTGTATTGTCTGGCAATATTGCATATATTGCTGACAACGAGGGTGGTCTGCGGTTGGTTGATATCACCGATCCGACCGATCCTACGGAAATTGGATTCTATAACACTCCCGGGAGTACGTACGGTTTGGAGGTGAGGGATACGTTAGCATACCTTGCAGATGGGTCAGGAGGATTTCGGATAATCGACGTATCGAATCCATCTAATCCAATTGAAACTGCACATTATTCCACACCTCAATGGGATCCAGGTGTTACTAATGTAGCGCTAAATGGGGATTATGCCTATCTTACCTTCTCAGAATGCGAATGCGGATGGGGTGGAAAGCTGTATATATTCGATATCTCAAACCCGAGTGTTCCAACTCTTATTGACACATTATCAACTTGGTACTATGGAAGAAGCGCCGAAGTTCATAACAATTACCTTTATGTCGCTGCACACTTTTATGGAGTCTACATTTATGATATTTCAGATCCCTTCAATGTGCAGCAAGTAAGCAATGTACCGAGTTTGTCCGAAGCGGAAGATGTATTCATTTCCGACAGTATTTTATATGTCTGTGCAACTTACAACCTTATTACTACTTTGGATATTTCTAATCCCGCCACTCCTCAAATCATCGGGTATGGAGGGGCGGGCGCAAATCCACACTGTATATCAGTATCAGATACTTTGGCATTTGTAGGAGGCTGGCAACAGGGATTGACCGTACTGGATGTTAGTAATCCAGCAAACCTCACCACTGTCAGTAACCTCAGTAGAAGTGTGTCGTTTGGAGATCTCGCAATTTCCGGCGGTTATGCTTATGTAACCAATAGAGAGATAGAGCTTTGCGTTTTTGATATTTCACCGCCAGAGAACACATATTTCGTAACCGGTCTTACTTTGACTGATGTACCCGATGGGATAGATGTGGAAGGGGACAACTGCTTTATATCCGGCGATGGTGGAACTCTGTTTATTATTAATATATCAAATCCCGCCAATCCATTCATCACCACTGCCACTGATTTGAATTATAGTTTAGGTGGGATAGACGTCGATGGCGGCTACGCATTTATCACCATCAGTTGGGATGGTCTTCTGGTTGTAGATGTGTCTGATGTCAACGATCCTCAAATTGTGTCTCACGTCATTATCGCAGGTCGGACTGACGAGGTAAAGGTGTTGGGAGATCGAGCCTACGCTGCAGTGCATAATAGCGGATTGGTCATCATAGATATTACCGACCCGACGAGCCCCTCCATCCTGGGCGCCTATTCTTATGATAATATTAGAGATGTTTCGGTATCTGGCGATATGGCATACATTATATACAATTTTTTATATGCAATCGACGTTTCTAATCCGTATTATCCGACTCTATCGGGGCAATTAGAACCAGCGGGCAGTTTTCGCGATCTTGCGGCAATTGGGGATTATGTCTTTTTGGTATTTAACCACGGAGGTCTCAAGGTAATAGATGTTAGTAATCCATCTGCAATGGCGGAAACCGGATTTTACGACATCAATGATTATGTGTATAAAATTGCTGTATCAGGCGATTATTCATACTTTTCAGCCCATAACATATTTATGGTGCTGAACCATTCTGCAGCAACAAGTATAGACAACAACGAACCAGTTACTATCCCGCGTGAATTTGCGCTATCAGCGCCATACCCCAATCCCTTCAATCCAACGACCATTCTTACCTACCATTTACCCCATGCCGGAATGGTTGAATTGCGGGTTTATGATATTCTGGGTCGTCATGTTGCAGATCTTGTCAATGATTGGCATTATGCGGGGACCTACCGGGCATTATTTGATGCGAGTTATTTGCCGTCCGGAATTTACTTTGCCCGTTTGACTGCCGGAAAATTCCAACAGACTCAAAAGTTACTGCTCGTGAAATAATTCCATTGTTTTCAAATAAAAGAAGCCGGCTCAGGATTGAACCGGCTTCTTTCTATTTTTCCTTCTTCCCAAGAGAAGGTATGATGTTTAGCTTCGCTTTAATTTTATGCCGTGTTTGCTCATGACACGGCGGATTTTTTGCTCATTCAAGCCCACCAGTTTGGCGGCTCGGGATTGGTTGCCGTCGGCAAATTCCAGGGATTTTTTCACCAGGGCGTATTCGATTTCGGATTGCACCGCATGGATATCCACCCGTTCGCCCAGGCGGATACGTTCGTACAGGGCTTTCAGGAAAGCGGTGGGATCCGCCTGGCGCTGCACCTGGAATTGGGAATAGACAGTTTCCGGGTCGAATTCGCCATCGGACAAAACGATCACGCTTTCCAAGTGGTTACGCAGTTGAATCACGTTCCCGGTCCACTCCACTTTTATCAACAGTTCGATGTAATGAAAGGGGATACTGGGTTTGGGAATGTTTTCCTGCCGGCAGATTTCTTCCACGAAGATGTTCGCCAGATAGGGGATATCTTCAACCCGTTCCGCGAGCGATGGGACATGTATCGGCAGTGTGTTCAGCTTGAAATACAGGTTTTTCTGGAAGCTGAACTCATCGATGTTGTTTGCGTTCAGCGCGGACGAGGTGGAAATAATCCGGAAATCCACCGGAAGCGGATCTCCGCTCCGGCGTTCGATGGAGCCCTCTTGGAGAACCTGGAGCAGTTTGGATTGAGCGATGGGGGTTAATTCGGAGATTTCCTCCAGCAATAACGTGCCGCCGTTGGCTTCTTCCAATTTGCCCGGTTTTGCGTAATATTCGTCGCCAAATAAAGTTACATCCACCTGATCAGGAGTGATGGCAGAACAGGAAATATGCACCACCGGCTTCTCACTTCGGGAACTGTTCCGGTGGATGATGTTGGCGATTAGTTTTTTACCGGTGCCGCTTTCACCGCTGATAAATACGTTGCGATCGGTGGCTGCGCATTTCCGCAGCTTGACCACCAATTCCTTCATGGCTTTGCTATGCGCGATAATGGCATCAAAGCCGTCAGAGCGAGTCCTTCCTCTGTCATCCATTACAATCACCTTTTCCAATAATATTTTTTAAGATTCCGACGAAGGTTCATTGGGATCGTCGGTTGCCATGTGCTCAGATTTTTGGTTTATATTCACCCTTGGGGACTTCAAGGAATATCCCCTTCTTAATCGCTTTCGAATCAAAGAAATTCCAGCGAATAAAGCGATCAAAAAAACCAGGCCTATGATCAACAAATGGGCTGTCAGAAAGAATTTGGGATTCATAGAAAGCTCCCGCGTAGCCTTTGATGAAGCGATACCGTAACACCAGGGATAATCCCATGAAAATCAAAACTATACATGTTGCATACTGCCCAAGATTGAACAGGAGACGGTTGGTGATGTGGCTAAAGTTGTGCAGGATTTCGAAACTGATCAACAGCAGAAATCCGAACATCAGGGTGTCCAGATAGTAACCGAACGGGTTGTCGTGACGTAGTTTCACGAAGAAAAACGCCCCAATGCCAGCCAAGGTTATTAGGTTCATGATCATGGATCGCATGAACAAGGGCTGGTAAAAGGTATAGGCATCGGCGGCGTCTTTTCCTACCACGAATAAATAATTGATATCCGCTAACAACGGGTAAAAGGACACCAGCCACAGCGGTAACACGATTCCTACGGTGGCAAAATAGTGAAGCAGGGTCTTTTTGTTCACGAAGAGGTATTTACACAGGATGAACATTACGGTGAAGCAGATCGCCAGGTTCATGAGCATGACCCAACGGACGTAATATTGCACCGAGGTGATATCATCACCAAAAATCTGATTTAAAGTAATGGCAGTGGATTGGACAATGTTCAGGAGGAAGAATAGGGTGAGATTCAAAAAGATACTGCGAAAATGCGTATCTTTGGAGATAACTTGGAGGGACAAAAAAATCAACGCTACGTATAACAGTAGGTTGATATGCGTAATCATCTGGAGTTCGGGATAGACCAAACCGTTCAGGTAAATGGTCGCGCCCACCAGCAAGGTGACCAGTGCTGTGATTGAGTATTTGTACATTTTGTCGATTCCCATTCCTTGCCCCCCCCTGCTTCATCCTACCAAGGGGCAAAGAATCAACAGGTGTCGCCTATTTCGGTTTACTTAACGGCGGTTTCGGGGGTGGATACGGAATAATGGTTGATAACGGTGGATTCTGAGGGCTTGTTGTTCCTTCTAAACTGAATACCTCCAGGGTGTCCTTCACTGCCGCACTATCCACAGTCAGTGCATAACCTCCAAACGAAAGGAGGTACACTGCAATGAGGGCGAGTGCAATTAACCCTTTTTTCTTCATGTTCTTTTTCCTTCCTATTTATGGAGCACGCTCTTCACGGCATATTACTATACCATGTGGAATTAAAGCAAGCTGTAATATACCACATGATATAGCGCAATGCAATAGTAAAAAACAAAAAATTTGTTTTAGAGCGTTATAGGAAGGAAAAAGTGTTTTTCAAAGAAAAAAGGCTTTTAATTCCTTAGAGTTCTACGCAATATAAATAAAATTATTTTAAAAAGCAAGAAATATCTTCAAAAATGGTGAAAAATATTACGAAAATCACGTATATTCTTGCGCTGGTTTTTCGAAAATTCGAAAAAATTCCCAGACCCCCCCAATAAAACGTTTCATTTTTTCTTGAATTTTCACCCTGGGTTGCTTATATTAGTATCGAATGATTGATTGATGAGTTCTATTGTGTATTTAGGATATATTCATGGTGATGATATGACGATTCCAATGACGTTCACTCCGCAGACGATTGTGGTTGCTGAAACACAAGACCTGGTGTATTCCCGGCTCATGGCGGAACTGCAAGGGATACGTTCGCAATTGGTAAAGGTGAACAAGTATTCCGATTTGCGAGATATTTTATCGCAGGATTCGGTAGAATGGGTATTGTGTGACAGCCAGCTTCGGGATAAGGACAAGGCTGTGTGGGAGTTGGTGCAGTCCGATTATCCGGAAACGTCATTATTGGTGTATTTTACGTCCGATTCGACAAAAGCGGCGGAAGAATTGTATGAAGCGGGGGTGTTCGCGGTAGATTTGGAACGGCTGTTGGACCCGGATTTCTCTATGGTGTTCCAGATGCTGTCGGTGCTGCATGAAAGCGATGTACGATTGAAGCAGCTTAGAAGAAATTTCCGCGGCAAGGAACGGCTAACTAGGCTGGGGGAACTGACTCGGGGAATATTCCATGATTTGAACAACCGGTTGACGGGGATTATCGGGTTTCTGGAAATGACCAAGATGCGTAATCCACAGCTTAGGGATTTGGACAATGTGATCGCCCAGTGCAAACAGATGGACTCCATGTTTTCCAATGTCTTAAGGATTGCTCGTCAGGAGCGGGTGCGTGATATCCGGCAGTTGAATTTGAATACTTTGATTCGGGAGGAATTGAAGCTGCTCGAGGGGGATCCGTTGTACCGGGATTTTGTGTTAAAGGAATTCGATTTCGATGAATCGTTGCCGGTAGTAAACGGGGTGTATAGTGATTTCAGTTTGAGTTTCTTGAATGTCGCAAAAAACGCCATCGAGTCCATGCATCCGGTGGAAGAGAGAATATTTAAGGTCCGTACCAGCCATGATGACGATTGGATTACGGTGTCGGTGGAGGATACCGGTACTGGGATCGAAGCCAAGGATATTCCGAAGATTTTCCGACCGTTTTTTACCACCAAGCCGATTGAAACCAAGGATGGGATTCCGGTGGGGACCGGACTGGGTTTGGCGAATGCGAAAGATTTGCTACAGAAATACAGAACGGAATGGGTGGTGGACAGTACAGTGGGCGTGGGAACGAAGATAGAGATCAAGATTCCCACTCAGAACAGTATTCTGGATGTGGCGGGTATCAAATGATTTTACATTTTGGTTTCAAGGGTACTTTGGTGGATCCCGAAGGAAATCTCAGGCGGTATGGTGAGTTTGTTTTACAGCAATTGCACCGAAACGGGCATCGGGTGTTCGTGGTGGAATCCAAGGATGATCGGGATGTGAAGGATACTCTGATTAGTTTAGGTATAAATGATTATGTTGAGGAGATTGTCCCGGTAAGCGGCGCTGTGCCGAAACCGGATTATGTGGTTGATACCGATGCGGCTCGATTTCATGGGGGTGCTGCGGGATATCAAATCCCTTATTATAATCGATATGCGATGGCGGATGATGAAGAGTTACTGGAAGTGTACCGTCAGATTCAGCGCATAACCGGTGAGCCTGGTCCACCACCGAGGACCAACGTGGATGATGTGACGATTAGTGGTGATCAATCATGATAGATCGACTGGAGAGTATCAAGAATCGGTACCGGGAAGTCATCGAAGAGATGGCGAAACCGGAAGTAGCGACTGATCCGGACCGGTTTACCCAATTGGCGAAAGAGCAGCGGGAATTGGAGCCGGTGGTGAAGGCTTATGAGGGATATCAAGGGGTGCTGGCTCAGATTTCGGAAGACGAGGAAGCGGCAAACAGCGGGGATCAGGAATTGACGGAATTGGCGAAGGAAGAATTGCCGGAATTGTATCAGAAGCGGGATGCGTTATCCCTGAATTTAAAGCATATGCTCGTACCGGCGGACCCTGATGATGACCGCAATGCGCTGCTGGAAATCCGCGCTGGGACCGGTGGGGAGGAAGCTGGGTTGTTTGCGGCGGATCTGTATCGTATGTACACCCGGTTCTTTGAAAACAAGGGGTTTAAGGCGGAAATTTTGAATTCCAGCCCGAGCGAAATCGGGGGATTCAAGGAAATTATCATGTTGGTGAGTGGAGATAAGGTGTTCGGGATGCTCAGATACGAAAGCGGGGTACACCGGGTTCAACGGGTGCCGGTGACGGAAAGTTCAGGGAGGCTGCACACCTCGGCGGCATCGGTGGCGGTGCTGCCTGAAGCGGAGGAAGTGGATGTTACCATCGATCTTAAGGATTTACGCATCGATGTGTTCCGGTCCAGCGGCAGCGGCGGTCAGCATGTCAACACTACCGATTCGGCAGTGCGGATTACTCATGTCCCGTCGGGGATTGTCGCCACTTGCCAGGATGAGAAATCCCAACACAAGAACAAAGCAAAAGCCATGAAGGTACTCCGAGCCCGCCTGTTGGAAAAAGCCCGTCAGGAAAGCGAGGAAAAGACTTCGGCTCGCCGGCGTACTTTGGTGGGTTCCGGAGACCGCAGCGAGAAAATACGCACCTATAATTACCCGCAAAACCGTCTGACCGATCATCGAATCGGATTGACGTTGTACCGTTTAGATGCTATATTGGACGGGGATTTGTCGGAAGTGATCGATGCGCTTCAGACTGCGGACAAACAGGAACGTCTGGAAGAGGTGTCTTCCTGAGTTCTCCCACCACATCACACCGACCCGCAACCATGGAATCCACGCCACGCACCATAGTGGATTTTCTTCGGGTGACCGGACAGCATTTCGCTGGGAAAGGGTTCGAGTCACCCCGCTTAGAAGCGGAATATCTTTTGGGGCAGGTGCTGGAGGTCGATCGTATTGGACTATATCTGCAGCATGATCGACCATTGTCGCGCCAGGAAGTCGGTCGGTATCGAACTTTGATTCGACGCCGGCTAAACCGGGAACCGCTGCAGTGGATATTGGGTGATACGGAATTTTACGGGATTAAGCTGGAGTTGCGATCGGGGGTATTTATCCCCCGCCCTGAAACCGAGTTGTTGGTAGAGGTGACCATTAGGGAGCTTACGGATTGGATTGCCAATCTTGAAGAGTGTCATGAGGGGAACCAACCGGAAATCAGGGCGTTGGATATAGGATGTGGGTCGGGAGCCATTGCCTTGGCAATGGCGTATTCCATTCCAGAATTGTTGGTGCATGGTTGCGATGTGTCCGGTGTGGCTTTGGAGATCGCAGGGAATAACGCACGGAATTTGGGGTTGGAAGACCGGGTAAGTTTCGGGCGATGGGATGTTATGGGTTTTAAAATTCCCGCCATGTTTGACCAACCCTATCACTGGATCACCATGAATCCGCCCTATGTTCGTACCAAAGACTGGGACGATCTGCCAGCTGAAGTCAAGGCAGAGCCGAAGGCGGCACTGGACGGCGGTGAGGATGGTTTGGCGTATTACCGGCGGCTTCTCGAATTACTGCCGGATCTTTTAATAGAGGACGGTGGTATTAGTTTAGAGGTGGGAATTGGGCAGGCTGATGATGTCAAAACGATGTTTACCGGTATTTTTGACAGGGTTGATGTGATTCCCGATTACGGTGGTGTGGATCGGGTGATTATAGGACAAGGATATCGTGGTTCCGATTCGGAGGGTGATTAATATTAGGAGTGGTTTTTAATCTTCATATGCCCGAGTTTAGTTTTCGACTTCTATCACCAGACAAGGATAAGAAAGCCCGTACCGGGACCATCACCACCGCACACGGTGATATCCATACTCCGGTGTTCATGCCGGTGGGGACTCAGGCGTCGGTGAAGACCTTGACCACTGCGGATCTTTTAGAAACACAGTCGCAGATAATCCTTGGGAATGCGTATCACTTGTATCTGCGACCGGGATTGGAAGTATTGGAACGCGCCGGGGGACTGCATAAGTTTATGTCCTGGGACGGTCCGATTTTGACCGATTCCGGGGGATTTCAGGTGTACAGCTTGGCGGCGCTTCGCGACATCACCGATGATTCGGTGACGTTTCAGTCCCATGTGGACGGGTCGCGCCATACTTTCACCCCGGAAAAAGCGATTGATATACAGTGCACCATCGGGGCGGATATCATGATGGTGCTGGATTTGTGCCTGCCCTATGGTGCGGAACCGGAGCGGTTGCGACACGCCCATGAGGTGACGCTGGAATGGGCGAAACGCTGCCAAGAACGGTGGGGGAATCAGGATAGTCCCTACGGGTATTCCCAAACGTTGTTCGCGATTGCTCAAGGGGGTATCGATTTCGAGATCCGTCGGCAGGCTTGTGAGGAATTGGGGAAGCTGGATTTTCCGGGTTACGCTATCGGGGGACTGGCAGTCGGGGAATCGGCGCAGCAGATGTTCGAGGTGGTAGATACCTGTACCGATGCGCTGCCAGTTGATCGACCCCGGTATTTGATGGGGGTGGGGACACCGGAAGATCTGCTGGAGTGTATCGATTTGGGAATCGATATGTTCGATTGCGTGCTGCCCACTCGGAACGGCAGGAACGCTACGTTGTTTACATTCCAAGGTCGGGTGACATTAAAGTCCGCCAATTACAGCGATGACCCGGAGCCCATCGAGGACGGATGCCCGTGCTACGCATGCCGGACTTACAGCCGCCGGTACCTCAGGCACCTGTATCGCGCCGGGGAAATTTTAGCCATGCGCATGGGAACATTGCACAATATCACATTTTACCATCGGTTGATGGCGCGGGCACGACAGGCGATACAAGAGGGGAAATATCCCGATTGGAAAGCGGAAATGCTTCTCCGGCTTTCCAAGGAAAACCAAGATACTCGTAAGTAATTTTCGTAATACATAACAAAATTTTTCGGAGGCAACATGTGGGAAATAGTGTGGTTAATGGCACCTGCCGGTGGTGAAGGTAAAGGCGGCGGCGGATTTATGAGTCTGCTGCCTTTTGTAATCATTATTGTGATTTTTTACCTGCTGCTGATTCGACCGCAAGCCAAACGGCAGCGGGAGACACAGAAGATGCTGCAATCGGTCAAGAAAGGGGATAAAATTGTTACTTCCGGGGGTGTCCACGGCGATGTGGTGGGAATTAAAGACAACAAGAATACGTTAATCGTCAAGATTGCCGATAACGTAAAGATTGAATTGGACAGATCGTCTGTGGGTCGGAGATTATCCCTCGCTGATGAAGAAGACGAACAAGTGGGAAAGACGAAATAACTATTAACTTTATGCGTTTTAGATGCTTGTGAAAGCGATATGGCAGTACGTCAAGTAGAGATATACGGCAGCCAAATTTTACGGCGGAAAGCGGACACGGTTACGAATTTCGGGTCCGAATTGCAGCGGCTGGTCCAGGATATGATGGATACGGCGGTGGATCAGGAAGGTGTGGGGTTGGCTGCTCCCCAGTTGGGAGAGTCGAAACAGGTGATTTTGCTGAACTTGCCCAGGGAGGAGCAGGATCCGTTAATGGTTCCCGTGATTAATCCGGAGATTTTGGATAGTGGCGGGGAAGGTGAATTCGAAGAAGGTTGTCTGTCTGTTCCGGGGATTCGGGAAGTTGTGAAGCGTCCGGAATGGATAAAGTTGCGATATCAAGATCTAAAGGGAAAACAGCATGAAACCCGTGCCGACGGGATCATGGCACGGGTGGTACAACATGAGATGGATCACTTGGACGGTATCCTGTTTGTCGATCAGATTAGTACATCTCGAAGGGCATTAATCGCTGGGAAGTTGAAGAAGCTGTCCCGGGAAAACGCATCGTAATAATGCATCAGTTTCCATGTAGGGATAACATATAGGGGTATCAATCAGTGCGAGTTCTGTTTTTTGGAACACCGGAATTTGCGGTGCCGTCGCTTGTGCGGCTCCATCACAGTCACCACCAGGTGATCGGGGTGGTGACGTCATGGGATAAACCTCGGGGTCGGGGACAGAAATTGACACCGGTGCCGGTGAAGCAAACGGCGTTGAAACTGGATTATCCCATCATGGAACCGCCCAACATGAAGGCGGAATCGTTTTTGGATCGGGTTCGGGAATTATCTCCGGATATCTTAGCGGTGGTGGCGTTTCGGATTTTACCCCGGGTGCTTTTCGAGATGATTCCACACGGTGCGGTGAATGTTCATCCCTCGCTGCTGCCGAAATACCGGGGAGCGGCACCGATCCCCTGGACACTGATCAACGGCGAAACGGAAACTGGAGTGACCACGTTTCAGATCGCCCAGGCGGTGGATACCGGAAGCATTCTACTGGTTCGCAAGGTTTCAATCGATAAGGATGACGACGCCGGAGTCTTGCATGATAAGCTGGCGGATATCGGTGCGGATTTAATGATTGAGACCCTTGATGGCTTGGAGCAGGGTACGTTGGTTGGTCAACCCCAGGATCATACGTTAGCGACACCGGCGCCAAAGATACAACCTTCCCATACTGCGATCGATTGGCATGAATCTGCTGAAAACATCCGGAATCGGGTGCGTGCTTTTTCACCGTTTCCCGGGGCTTGGACCACACTACAGGGTAAGACATTTAAGATCTATCGGTGCGATGTGATTGCAGAGCCGGTCGGTTCAATAAGGGTATCTGATGGCGGGGAAATTCCCGGATCGGTGGCGTCAGACAATGTGGATGGTTATCCAGTTGTTTGGACCGGCGAAGGCTGGCTGAAGTTGTTGGAAATCCAGATAGAGGGTAAACGCCGCGTGCCGGCTGATGCTTTCCAGCGCGGATTCCCGCTTCAGGGGCTGATGTTCGAAACCCCTGATGTGGGGAGGGATTAAATAGTAGCCAATTTGCGGTATATGTATTTATAACATAGGAGAATACGTAGTCATTATGGAAGAAAACAACACTACTAATGTCTGGAGAAAGCCACTTGCCATCATCGTATTGATTGGGGTGATTGTGTTTGGGATCATGGTCATGATGATGGTGGCTCCCAAAACCAAAACGGCGGTGTCAGGGGATTTGCGGATGGAATATACCCCGGATAAAGACGGGTATGAATTTACCACTCATCTGATTCCGGTAAAAGTCATCGCACCGAAGGGCGTCGAGCGGGTAGTATTGCATTACGGGGGTGAAGGGGGATTTCGACAGAAGGTGATCCATCCTTCCGCGGATGATAGCACCTGGTACGTGACCAGTATGGAGTTGCCGGAAAAAGGTGTTCGGTACTACTTTTATTTCGAGGTGGTTGACCGTGCCGGGAACCAACTGATTTTTCCTGAGGAAGCCAAACCACAGTTCACTTCGGAATATCACTATTTCAAATTGCGGTCCGAAGGGCAAGTGTCGCGATTGGCGCTTTTCTTCCACGTGTTGCTGATGTTGTTCGCAATTGTTTTGTTCTTCCATGTGATGTACGATGCGATTTATATCTTGAATGGGGGGCACCGGGAACAGCGTATTGTGATGGTGACATTGTACGCTCAGATTTGTTTTTTCATCACCGGGTTTCCTTTGGGCTGGTTAATTGAAAAGCAAGTGTTGGGGAACTACTGGGAGGGAATCCCTTTTGGTTGGGATATTACCGATAGTAAGACGTTGTTTATCTTCCTGTATTGGATGATTCCGTTGATTTTATACTGGCTGAAGAAAATAGGGGAAAGAGGGTTTGCCAAGTGGGCGGTGGGGGGAGTGATATTTACGGTGGTGATGTTTCTACTGCCGCACAGTCTGTAAATTCCCTGCTATAACATTATTAAAAACCCTGGCTTAAGTTTAGAGCCGGGGTTTTTTAACGATTGGACAAAAAAAAGTGGCGACTAATCCCGGGGTGAGGTGTGGAGCATCCGTATGGGGTCTCCCGGTGTTTAGGAAAATGAGGGGTAACCGGGATGAAGAGAGGGGATAAGGTCGCCACCTTATGTAAATAGTTTAACGAAAAATTGGGACAATTGCAAGAGATATTTTCAGTTTTTTTGCTGAGGATTGTTGGCTAATATGTCTGACTCTTTCGGTCATCGATTAGCCTGCGCAGTTCGGGGGATCTCGCTTCTTTCAGGAGTCCCCGTTTTTGCAAGAAGTGTTCGATAGCCGTCGGATCACCTTCTGCCAACTTTAGGTATCGCTTGACGGTGTTTTTGCTGATGCCGTAGGATCGTGCGGTGCCCCGGATTCCGCGACCGTCGATCAAACTGAGATAGATAAGGGCGATGGTGTTCCAATCCAAACGGGAATCCCAGAAGGGCGATCCCTTAAGTTCGGAAAAGGTTTTACCGCAGCGACGGCAACCGATTAGGTGGACACGTTTCCGTCCATATCGTGTGAAGACGAAGAGGTTATTTCCACCCCGTTTGCCGTAGTCAGAGCATCGGATATTTGGACAGGAAAGGTCAGTCAACTTCATGATTCCTCCGGAGCCGTGTCAGTTGCCGATTTATGTGCTATCTCTACTGATACCATCGGCAAAGACGTGAGGAATCTTTAATATTACTGTCCCACCTGTAATTTAGGGAATGATGTCAATATATGTAGTGATTTAGGGTGTTGTCTTTCTGTAAGTCTGTGATAATTTTACGGTAGGAGTATACGTTGTTGGTCGTTACGCATTTCCCCGATCTGCACCGCTGCTTTTACACCCGCAGTTTTTAAGGCGGTGACTAATTGGTCAGCTTGGTCGCTGTCCACCACGATCAAAAGCCCTCCGGAAGTCTGGGCATCGAACAGCAGCATAAGTAATCCTTCGGGAAAACCGGCTGGAATCTCCATGCCCTTCCCGAAATGCAGCCGGTTCTTTTGCGATCCGCCGGGAACTGCTCCCTTTTTCGCCATCTCCAACGCCGGTTCCACCCAAGGAACTTTGGCGGCACCGATTTCCCATCCATAGCCGGATGCCCAAGCGATCTCGGTGGCATGTCCTAACAAGCTGTAGCCGGTGATGTCGGTGCAGGCATTCACATCGTATTGCTCGATAACATCAGCGGCAGCTTTGTTCAATTGCATCATTACCTGTATGATATTTTCTGCTTCCGCCAATGTGATTATATCGGCTCTGAGTGCGGTTGTAATTACTCCGGAGCCTAATGGTTTAGTTAGAATCAGGGCATCTCCAGGCTTAGCCCCGGCATTAGTTAACATCCGCTTGGGATGTACGATACCGGTTACCGACAGACCATAGAAGGGTTCCGGACCGTCAACGGTATGTCCGCCTGCGATGGGAATACCAGCGTCCCGTGCGGTGTCTGCACCCCCGCGAAATATATCACCCAAAATTTCCGTGGGCAATTTGCTGGGATGGCTTGCGATATTTAACGCCATCAATGGCTTGGCGCCCATAGCGTACACATCCGACAACGAATTGGCGGCGGCAATGCGACCGAAAGTGTATGGATCGTCCACTACCGGAGTGAAGAAATCCAGCGTCTGCACCACGGCTACATCATCGGAGATCTGGTACACGGCGGCGTCATCGGCGCGGTCGTATCCCACCAACAGCTTTGGATCAACCAAGGGTGTTATTTGGGATAGGGCTTTATCCAGCTCCGCTGGATTCATTTTCGACGCTCAACCGGCGCAACGCACCAGCTTCGTCAACCGGATAGGTTCTTCCGTCACGTTTGTGTCTCCTGTTCAGCCATATTAGACTTAGGTTGTGGATAGCTTGAGGGTAAATACGATAATCTTTGTTATCATCTACCTGCATTAAAATATCGAAAATTCCAATTAAAATCAAGCATAAAGTGCTCAAAGGTAAGTGGTTATTCTTAGCAGGGGGATGTTTTTTTCCCTTTGTAATGTTATCCTTGACTTTTATCAAAAAGATAACTATATTTATATTAATAGGAGTGGGGAATGTTAAAGTCAATGTTCCCTGCTACTGAAGAATTTGGTATGTCTGTTTTCCGGGCGGAGAGCAATATCCAAATTGGATTAGGGCAAGTTGGAAATAAAGCGATCCGCCCGGAACATACAATCCGGTCTATTATGTGAAGGAGGAACTATCGTGTTGATGCAAGGCAGGATTGGGATTACAACGACCATGATCGTTGTAATATTGTGTTGGGTGACCATCGGGTCGGCATCTTGGGTGCCTTTTGGACCCACCCCGGAAAATGGTGCCGAAATTAGTATGCTAACCACCGATGCAGTTCATACTACCTATGAAGTGCGGCTCCACGGGCTGCTAACGGAAACCGTGGACGTCCTGGGTACATCATGTATCGCGTTATCCATTCCCGGAACACCGATGATCATGGAACGCGGATTTCCGGAACTACCTATGATTCGTCAGGCTTTAGTCATTCCCGATCAGGGCAATGTAGTGGTGGAGGTGGTCGAAATCGAAACTCGGGATATTCTTATCGATGTGGTGAAACCGTCAAAAGGACACATTAACCGTAACATCGACCCCGCTACTGTACCCTATATTTTCGACAACGTTTACCAGCAGGATGCCTGGTTTCCGGCAGAGGTGATTGTCCATGATGTTCCCTTCATCATCCGTGATGTCCGGGGAACGGTGGTGAAGGTGTTTGCGGTCAGGGTTAACCCGGTTCA